>NZ_QORN01000005.1:0-112519 GCF_014830205.1 Limosilactobacillus walteri | reverse complement strand
CCTCTTTTTTAGATGATTTTTTCAGTATATATCCATTGAACCACTGAGCGGTCAAAAACATTGATTTCACTAGCGGGAATAATTGGCTGTGAGCAATCAACAGTATAGACCCAGCCGGCTTTATTATGAACATCATTCAGCCCGTTAATTGAGTAAATATATGGATAACCATTTAAATCACGGGCCTTGAAAGAAATATTATTCTTATTAAAAAAGTCTTTAGAAATCTCGTAAACTGATTTGTTTGAACGCCATTGAAGGTCACGGGGAATTGTATATATCTTTTTAATTGCGGAATTATATTTACGGTATTTTGAGGGAGTCATACCAACCTTTTGTTTAAAAATTTTAGTGAAGTAACTAGTCTGTGAAAAGCCTACTTGACGAGCCAATTTATTAATTGGTGTATTTGAAAAAATTAATTTTTCCTGTGCGAGGGCAATTTTTTGCAAATTTATATAGTTAATGAAATTATCATTGAAATAATTCTTGAAAATACGGCTTAAGTAGGATGGCGACAAATAAATCTTTTGGGATACATTTTCCAGCGTAAGAGATTTTTCCAAATTAGCATTGATGTATTTTAACGCCATTATTATATTTTTTTCAATGTCATTTGGGGAAGCTTCGGTTGAATTAGTATCGCCAATTTTAAAAGTGGGGGGGGTACCAGACCGTTACTGTTTGTCTCATCTGAAATACCTAAGATACCATGAAATGTTTTGGTTAGTGAATTTAATTTAGAAACTTCAATAGCATCTAAAATAAGGATTTGCTTTGGAGAATCAGTAATAAATTGTTCGCAAGACGTTTCGATATATTTACCACATAATTTAACAGTTTCTGCTTCTAATCTGGAAGTATCAAGGATAAAGAACCCGCTAAGTGAAAAATCGATAACTAATGGGAAAATATAGTATTTTTTAAAACCTAGCTTTCTTAAATATTCGAGAGAAACGTTTGAGTCGAATAATAATGTATTACAGTCAACAACAGCCCCGGTGACGCTTGTGAAAACTATATTATTATTAGTGATTTCTTGAAAGGATTTAGTAACTTTTTGGATGTCATTTAAGAATTTTGATGAGTATTCATACATGAAAATTCCACCTGCTTATTTGAAAATCAATATCATTTATACCTAGTATGTTAGCATACATTTGCACGATAGAACGCTTTTTTGTCAATTTAGTGATACATAGTTATATTTTATTGTACTTTTTTATAATTCTTGATTTTTTAAGATAAAATATCGCAAACGCCATGTTATAGAATGAACATGTACCAAATTGTAAGCGATTTCTAACATCGCTGTTTGTATTTATACTTAGGAGGCATTTTTATGGGACAAGAAGCACTTGGTTTAATTGAAACCGAAGGACTTGTGGCTTCAATTGAAGCTGCCGATGCAATGGTTAAGGCTGCTAATGTTAAATTGATTGGTCAAGAAAAGATTGGTCATGGACTAGTAACTGTAATGGTTCGTGGAGATGTTGGTGCTGTTAAGGCATCAGTTGACGCTGGTGTACAAGCTGCTGAAAACATTGGGGAAGTTGTTTCTAACTATGTAATCCCTCGTCCTCAATCGGAAGTTGAAAAGCTCTTACCACATAAGGAATAATAATTGATTTTTTAAAGCCCTTATACAGACGGCGAGGTACAGATATCTGTATTAAGAGCTTTATTTTAAGGAGCTTTTTATAGGCAGGAGGCAATAAAGAATGAATGACTTTCTAAACTCTACTAGCACGGTTCCAGAATTTGTTGGTGCTAGTGAAATTGGTGACACTATTGGAATGGTGATTCCAAGAGTTGACCAACAATTGTTAGATAAATTACACGTTACAAAGCAGTATAAAACATTAGGGATTTTAAGCGACCGTACTGGTGCTGGTCCACAAATTATGGCAATGGACGAAGGTATCAAGGCTACTAACATGGAATGTATTGATGTTGAATGGCCACGGGATACCAAAGGTGGCGGTGGTCACGGATGTTTAATCATTATTGGTGGTGACGATCCAGCTGATGCTCGCCAAGCTATTCGTGTTGCACTTGATAACCTTCACCGTACATTTGGTGATGTTTACAATGCAAAAGCTGGACACCTTGAACTTCAGTTTACTGCTCGGGCTGCTGGGGCTGCTCATCTTGGTTTAGGTGCAGTTGAAGGAAAAGCCTTTGGATTAATTTGTGGTTGTCCTTCAGGGATTGGTGTCGTAATGGGAGATAAAGCCTTGAAAACTGCTGGTGTTGAACCACTTAACTTTACCTCGCCAAGTCACGGAACAAGTTTTTCTAACGAAGGTTGTTTAACTATTACCGGAGACTCAGGTGCTGTCCGTCAAGCCGTGATGGCAGGACGTGAAGTTGGATTAAAGTTATTGTCACAGTTTGGTGAAGAACCAGTTAATGATTTCCCATCATACATTAAGTAGATCTGAAAGGAGGACTACTTTATTATGAAGCGTCAAAAACGTTTTGAAGAACTAGAAAAACGGCCAATTCATCAAGATACATTTGTTAAGGAATGGCCAGAAGAAGGTTTCGTTGCAATGATGGGTCCTAATGACCCTAAGCCAAGTATCAAAGTAGAAAACGGCAAAATTGTCGAAATGGATGGTAAGAAGTTAGAAGACTTTGACCTAATCGACCTTTATATTGCTAAGTATGGAATTAATGTTGATAACGTTGAAAAAGTTATGAATATGGATTCTACCAAGATTGCACGAATGCTTGTTGATCCAAATGTTTCTCGTGAATCGATTATCGAAATTACCTCAGCATTAACACCTGCTAAGGCGGAAGAAATTATTAGTAAGCTTGACTTTGGTGAAATGATTATGGCAATCAAGAAGATGCGTCCACGTCGTAAGCCAGATAACCAATGTCACGTTACTAACACAGTTGATAACCCAGTTCAAATTGCAGCTGATGCTGCCGATGCTGCTCTTCGTGGTTTCCCAGAACAAGAAACTACTACAGCGGTTGCCCGTTATGCACCATTTAATGCTATTTCAATTTTAATTGGTGCTCAAACTGGACGTCCAGGTGTATTGACACAATGTTCTGTTGAAGAAGCTACTGAATTGCAATTAGGGATGCGTGGATTTACTGCTTATGCTGAAACTATTTCTGTTTATGGGACAGACCGTGTATTTACCGATGGTGATGATACACCATGGTCTAAAGGATTCTTAGCTTCTTGTTATGCATCACGTGGTTTGAAGATGCGGTTTACTTCTGGTGCTGGTTCAGAAGTTCTGATGGGTTACCCAGAAGGTAAATCAATGCTTTACCTTGAAGCACGTTGTATCTTGCTCACTAAGGCTTCTGGTGTCCAAGGGCTTCAAAATGGTGCCGTAAGTTGTATTGAAATTCCAGGTGCCGTTCCAAATGGTATTCGTGAAGTTCTTGGTGAAAACCTATTGTGTATGATGTGTGATATTGAATGTGCTTCAGGTTGTGACCAAGCCTACTCACACTCTGATATGCGACGGACAGAACGTTTTATTGGACAATTTATTGCTGGTACTGACTACATCAATTCTGGTTACTCTTCAACTCCTAACTACGATAACACCTTTGCTGGCTCAAACACCGATGCAATGGATTATGATGACATGTACGTTATGGAACGTGACTTGGGTCAATACTATGGTATTCATCCAGTTCAAGAAGAAACAATCATTAAAGCTCGTAACAAGGCTGCTAAGGCGCTTCAAGCAGTATTTGAAGATCTTGGATTACCTAAGATTACTGATGAAGAAGTTGAAGCTGCAACATATGCTAATACACATGATGACATGCCAAAGCGAGATATGGTTGCAGATATGAAGGCAGCTCAAGACATGATGGATCGTGGTATTACTGCTATCGATATTATTAAGGCTTTGTATAACCACGGTTTCAAAGATGTTGCGGAAGCAGTATTGAATCTTCAAAAACAAAAGGTTGTTGGTGATTACCTCCAAACTTCATCAATCTTTGACAAGGATTGGAACATCACTTCTGCCGTAAACGACGGCAATGACTACCAAGGACCAGGTACTGGATATCGTCTATATGAAGATAAGGAAGAATGGGATCGGATTAAAGATCTTCCATTTGCCCTTGATCCAGAACACTTGGAACTGTAGAGAGGAGGTAATTTGTTATGGCTGATATTGATGAAAACTTATTACGTAAAATCGTTGAAGAAGTCTTAAATGAAACTAACCAAATCGATACTAAGATTGATTTTGGTAATGATAGCAACGCGGCAACTGCTACTGAAGAAATACAACAACCAAATAGTAAAGCTGTTCCAGAAAAAAAGCTTGACTGGTTCCAACCAATCGGGCAAGCAAAGCCGGGATATTCTAAGGATGAAGTTGTAATTGCAGTTGGTCCTGCTTTTGCTACGGTTCTTGATAAAACTGAAACTGGTATTCCGCATAAAGAAGTCCTTCGTCAAGTTATTGCCGGGATTGAAGAAGAGGGGCTTAAAGCTCGGGTAATTAAGGTATATCGGACATCAGATGTTGCATTCTGTGCTGTTCAAGGTGATCACCTGTCTGGCTCAGGAATTGCAATTGGTATTCAATCTAAAGGGACAACTGTTATCCACCAAAAGGATCAAGATCCACTTGGAAACCTTGAATTGTTCCCGCAAGCACCAGTACTTACTCCAGAAACTTTCCGAGCAATTGGTAAGAATGCGGCTATGTATGCTAAGGGTGAATCTCCAGAACCTGTTCCAGCTAAGAATGATCAGCTTGCTCGTATTCACTATCAAGCAATTTCTGCAATTATGCACATTCGTGAAACTCACCAGGTTGTTGTTGGTAAACCTGAAGAAGAAATTAAGGTTACATTTAATTAAGGAGGCATAATGATGAGTGAAGTTGATGATTTAGTAGCAAAGATCATGGCTCAAATGGGGAATAATTCATCCTCTAATAGTTCCACAGGTACTTCTACTACAAGTGCCGATAAAGAAATGACAGCGGATGATTATCCTCTTTATCAAAAGCACCGCGATTTAGTAAAGACGCCAAAGGGTCACAATCTTGATGACATTACTTTACAAAAAGTTGTCAATAATCAAGTTGACCCAAAGGAATTACGGATTACTCCAGAAGCATTGAAGCTTCAAGGTGAAATTGCAGCTAATGCTGGCCGTCCTGCTATCCAAAAGAACCTTCAACGGGCTGCAGAATTAACCCGTGTTCCTGATGAACGGGTTCTTCAAATGTATGATGCGCTCCGTCCTTTCCGTTCAACTAAGCAAGAACTATTGGATATCGCAAAGGAATTACGAGACAAGTACGATGCTAATGTTTGTGCAGCTTGGTTTGAAGAAGCTGCCGATTACTATGAAAGTCGAAAGAAGCTAAAGGGTGATAACTAAGCTTTTTAGTGTAGAGTAGGGAGTTTTATATATGTCAACTGAAAAAGTAATTGGTGTTGATATTGGGAATTCATCTACTGAAGTTGCGTTAGCTGACGTGACCGATAGTGGACAAGTTCACTTTATTAATTCTGGTATTGCCCCTACTACTGGTATCAAGGGGACTAAGCAAAATTTAGTTGGTATCAGAGACTCAATAAATCAAGTCTTAAATAAGTCCAATTTAACAATTGAAGATGTTGACCTGATTCGAATCAACGAAGCTACACCAGTTATCGGTGATGTTGCAATGGAGACAATTACTGAAACTGTAGTAACAGAATCAACAATGATTGGACATAATCCAGATACACCTGGTGGAATTGGTACTGGCGCAGGAATAACAGTGCGGCTACTTGATCTTTTAAAAAAGTCTGATAAAAACCAAAACTATATTGTTGTTGTGCCTAAAGATATTGATTTTGAGGATGTAGCCAAGCTTATTAATGCTTATGTTGCCTCTGGCTATAAGATTACTGCTGCAATTTTAAAGAATGATGATGGTGTCTTAGTTGATAATCGATTGAATAAAAAGATTCCGATTGTTGATGAAGTTGCAATGATTGATAAGGTTCCGCTTAATATGCTGGCAGCGGTTGAAGTCGCTGGACCGGGTCAAGTTATTTCTCAATTATCTAACCCATATGGGATAGCTACATTGTTCGGGTTGAACTCTGAAGAAACTAAAAACATTGTTCCGGTTTCACGAGCATTGATTGGAAATCGTTCGGCAGTTGTAATTAAGACTCCTGCTGGTGATGTTAAAGCTCGTGTTATCCCGGCAGGTAACATCATTATTAATGGTGATACTGGGAAAGAAGAAGTCGGTGTTTCAGAAGGTGCCGACGCCATCATGAAGAAGGTCTCTAGTTTCCGTCACATTAATGATATTACTGGTGAATCTGGGACAAATGTTGGAGGAATGCTAGAAAATGTTCGGCAGACTATGGCTGATTTAACTGGAAAGCAGAATAACGAAATAGCGATTCAAGATTTGCTTGCAGTTGATACGCAAGTACCGGTTGAGGTACGTGGTGGATTAGCAGGAGAATTCTCAAATGAATCAGCGGTTGGTATTGCTGCGATGGTTAAGTCTGATCATCTTCAAATGGAAGTAATTGCTAAGTTAATCGAACAAGAATTTAATACGAAAGTTGAAATTGGTGGGGCAGAGGTTGAATCAGCTATTCGTGGAGCTTTAACAACTCCCGGGACTGATAAACCAATTGCCATTCTAGACTTAGGTGCCGGTTCAACGGATGCTTCAATTATTAATAAGGAAGATAAGACGGTTGCCATTCACTTAGCAGGTGCTGGTGATATGGTAACAATGATTATCAACTCAGAACTGGGATTAAATGACGTTCACTTGGCTGAGGATATCAAACGTTATCCATTAGCTAAAGTAGAAAACCTTTTTCAAATTCGTCATGAAGATGGTTCAGTTCAATTCTTTGAAAAGCCACTTCCGTCTGAATTGTTTGCTCGCATTGTTGTAATTAAGCCAGATGGTTATGAACCAGTTACGGGAAATCCAAGTATTGAAAAAATCAAGCTTATTAGACAGAGTGCTAAAAAGCGTGTATTCGTTACTAATGCTTTACGCGCTTTGCGGTATGTAAGTCCAACTGGTAATATTCGTGATATTCCGTTTGTTGTAATTGTTGGTGGTTCCGCGTTAGACTTCGAAATTCCACAACTTGTTACTGATGAATTAGCTCACTTTAACTTAGTTGCTGGACGAGGAAATGTTCGTGGCATCGAAGGACCACGGAATGCTGTTGCTACTGGTTTAATCTTACGGTATGGCGAGGAAAGAAGGAAACGTTATGAACAACGATGATTCACAACGTCCCTCAATTGTTGTAGGAGTCGAAAATGGAACTTCAATTCCAGATAGTGCTAAGCCATTATTTAACGGGATTGAGGAAGAACAAATTCCGGTTTCGATTCGTGAAATTGATATAGATAATGTTGTTGATAGAGCCTATCAATCGGCGCTGGCTTCACGATTATCTGTCGGTATCGCTTTTAGTGGGAATCGGTTTGTAGTACATTACAAGAATTTAAAGGAAAGTCATCCGTTGTTTGATATGACAATTGATGATAAGAAGCAGTTAAGGATTTTAGGAGCCAATGCTGCGCGCTTGGTGAAGGGAATTCCTTTTAAGGAAATGGTAAACAGGTGATTTTATTATGAAGTCTTTAGGCTACGTAGAATGTAATGGATTATCTGGTGCTATCGTTGCTGCTGACCGAATGTTGAAAACTGCGGATGTTGAACTTAGTAGTATTCAAAATACAAAAGGTAATGGTTGGGTTACGTTGCAAGTTTCTGGTGAACTTTCGGCAGTAACAGTTGCTATTCAAGCAGTTAAAGATTATTTGCCTCAAGTTTATGTAACTTCGGCTGTGATTGGTCGTCCTGCTTTAGGATTAAGCTCTTTAGGAAAAACAGACTTATTGAATTCAAATTCCGAAAAGAAGCGCATTAAGATGGCTTCAGAAAAAACTGTAGTCATTACTCCTGATAATAAGGTTGATGAAAAAGCATCAGATGACAACGATCAGCCACTGGTTGAAGAAGAACCAAAGGAAGAGGACGAACCTGACAATAAGCAGGAAACTGATTCTGATAATGAGGTCACATGCAACATGTGTGGAGATCCAAAATGCCCAAGAAAATTAGGCGAACCACATAAGAAATGCATTCATTACAATGAATTAAAGAAAAAGTAGGAGGAATTAAGAATGAATAACGCATTAGGAATGATTGAAACCAAGGGATTAGTTGCATCTATTGAAGCAGCCGATCAAATGGTAAAAGCTGCAAATGTAACTTTGACTGGTCAAGAAAAAATTGGTAGCGGATTAGTAACTGTTATGATTCGTGGTGATGTTGGTGCTGTAAAGGCTGCTGTTGATGCTGGTGTTCAAGCAGCTGAAGGCGTTGGCGAAGTTGTATCATCTTACGTAATTCCTCGTCCACATGAAGAAGTTGAAAAGATTTTACCAGGTGGCTCTGACACAGATGCTGAATAATTAATAAAAAGGAAGACTATCTATGGATGAAGAACATTTAAGAACACTTATCAGGGCGATTGTTAAGGAAACCCTAAATCCTAATTTAGTTCCGATTGGCGTTTCGAATCACCATGTTCACTTAACGGAAGAAGATTTCCAAAAGTTATTCCCAGGGCAAAAAATTGAAATGCTAAAAAAGCTTCGGCAACATGCTGACTTCGCTGCAAAACAAACAGTAGATTTAATCGGTCCTAAGGGAACAATTGAACATGTACGGTTAATGGGACCATATCGTTCACATTCCCAAGTTGAGATTGCGCGTTCTGAAAACTTTACATTAGGAATTGATGCACCAATTAGAATGTCAGGAGATCTTGATGGGACACCATCGATTAAAGTACGGTCACCATATGCGGAAATTGAAATTCAAGGAGTAATCGTTGCTAAGCGGCACATTCATATGAGTCTTGAAGATGCTAAACGCTTTGGTGTAAAACTTGGTGATGCTATGCAGGTTGAAGTAGACGGAGATGGCGGACGTAAGACAATCTTTGACGATGTTGTAGCGCGTCCTCGTGAAGATTTCGTTCTTGAAATGCATATTGATACTGATGAAGCTAATGCAGCTAATGTTGGACTGGGTAACAATTCTTACGGGAAAGTTATTATTAAGAAAAAGAACTAGCTCTTTAAGGAATTACTAAGGGGGTGAATAGATGGATAACCTAGTACAACAGGTTATGCAACGATTAGAAGAACGAAAGCAGACAAGTACTGAAGTTTCTTTCAATCATCATGTTGCCCCGCCTAGTGAACAAATATTTTTGAGAAACGGTAAGGTTATTCTAAAAAACGTTTCAATTAATTTAGTAACAGATTTATATTCAATGGAAAAAACTAATGCTTGGGTTAACTGGGTATTAGAAGGAATTAGCTATGACGTTAAATTTTATTTCCTAGTAAATGAACAGATGGTTAATTTTATTCCGCGAATGATGATTTTAGACTGGCCGATCTTATTTGTTGTTAACAACGAATCGCCGGTGATTGCCAGTCATAATCGAGTTATTACACGAGAAGAAATTGCTGCTAAACCAGATAAATCGATTCTTGTTAGATATCAAAAACAGTTAATCACGGATGAAGCAGTTGATATCTGTAATTATAAAAAAATACAAATAAAGATTAGGACTGAAGAAAATTGTATATGGCGAGAGTAGTGGGTAGTGTTGTTGCAACACAAAAAGATCCATCTTTAGTTGGGAAAAAATTAATGATTGTTCAACAAATTAATTCTGATCAACAGCCGGTAAGATTTGAACAAGTTGCTGCTGATACTGTTAATGCTGGTATTGGTGACAATGTATTAATTGTTCGCGGGGCAGGTGCAAGACGTGCTGATCGTGAACGAGGAGAAGACCAACCTAGAGATGTTAATGATTGTACGATTGTAGGAATAATTGACCGTTTTGATAAATAGATGCATTGGAGGAATTAAAATGGCTATTTACACAAAAGGTGGTGACAAAGGAGAAACAAGTCTATTTGATGGAACAAGGGTACCTAAAGACTCGTTGCGGGTTGAAACTTATGGAACCTTTGATGAATTAAATGCCAATATTAGTTTGGCTGACAAATTCTGTGAAAGTAAACGAAATAAGAAACTTTTGCAAGAAGTCGAATATAAAATGTTTTTCCTTCAAGGTGAGATAGCAACCGAAAATAAACAATATTTTGCAGATAAAAGCAAAATAATTACCGATGCAGATACCCGTTGCCTTGAAAAAATAATTGACGAGTACACCAATGAATTACCACCGGTTCATAGCTTTATCTTACCTGGTTCGAGTACTGCAGGAGCGCAACTTCATATTTGTCGAACGATATGTCGACGAGCTGAACGACTATTTGTAAGGCTATCAAAAAATGTTGAATTTCGTCCAGAACTAGAGCGGTATATCAATCGTCTATCAGATTTTCTTTATATTGTGGCTCGGGACGAAGATTATGAGGATTTGTTAAATAAAGTTACTGATAACGTTGTAGAAGTTTATAGACGTTATCAGCAGGAAAAGGACGTGCGTTAATAATGAATGAGGAACAAATTAGTAAAATTGTTGAAAGCGTAATTAATAGCAATAATTCAAAGAACTTATTTGATCGTCATAAGATGGAAAAAGTAATTGATGCAGCAGTTGCACGGGCCAATGAACTTGGTGTTGGTGTGACTATTGCAATCATGAAGGCTGACCAAGTACTACAAATGAGCTACCATATGCCAAATGCCAACTTAGTAAGTTGTACTCTTGCTCCTAAGAAGGCTTGGTCTGCACTTGCAATGAAAGAACCAACTAAAGACATTAGCAAGGATATCCAACCAGGTGCTGGTTTGTACCAAATGGAAACAATGCTTGATGGTCGCTTAGCATCATTTGCTGGTGGTATTCCATTGAAGATCAATGACGAAATTATTGGTGCAATTGGTGTTAGTGGTGGATTGGTTGAAGAAGATCAATCTATTTGTGAAGCTGCGGTTGCAGAGTTCTTGAAGGAGAGTAAGTAGATATGCAGATTAATGATATTGAAAATGCTGTACGCAAGATTCTTGCAGAAGAATTAAACAATGCAAGTTCGTCTTCAGTAAACGCAGCTGTCACTGCAGATGATGGCCACCGTGGTATTTTTTCTAATGTTAACGATGCTATTGCTGCTGCAAAGGCTGCCCAAGAGGTATATCGTGATAAGCCTATCGCTGTTCGGCAACAAGTAATTGACGCAATTAAAGAAGGCTTTCGTCCTTACATTGAAAAAATGGCTAAGGATATCAAGGAAGAAACTGGAATGGGAACTGTAGAAGCAAAGATTGCTAAGTTGCATAATGCTTTATACAACACTCCAGGCCCAGAAATTCTTGAACCAGTTACTGAAAACGGTGACGGTGGAATGGTCATGTATGAACGATTACCATATGGAGTTATTGGTGCTGTTGGCCCAAGTACTAATCCTTCTGAAACAGTTATTGCCAATGCAATCATGATGCTTGCTGGTGGTAATACGCTATACTTTGGTGCTCACCCGGGTGCTAAGAATATTACTCGCTGGACAATTGAAAAAATGAATGACTTCATTGCTGATGCAACTGGTCTTCATAATTTAGTTGTAAGCGTTGATAATCCAACCATTGAATCGGTTCAACAAATGATGAAACACCCTGATATCGCAATGTTAGCCGTAACTGGTGGCCCAGCGGTGGTTCATCAAGCTATGACCAGTGGTAAGAAGGCTGTTGGCGCTGGCCCAGGTAACCCTCCTGCAATGGTTGATGCAACTGCGGATATTGATCTTGCAGCGCACAACATTATTACATCTGCTTCATTTGACAACGATATTTTATGTACCGCTGAAAAGGAAGTAGTTGCTGAAAGCAGTATTAAGGATGAATTAATCCGTAAGATGCAAGATGAAGGGGCCTTTGTGGTTAACCGTGAACAAGCAGATAAGTTGGCTGATATGTGTATCCAAGATAACGGAGCACCTGACCGAAAATTTGTTGGTAAGGATGCAACTTACATTTTGGATCAAGCAAACATTCCTTATACTGGTCATCCAGTAGAAATTATTTGTGAGCTTCCTAAGGAACATCCATTGGTAATGACAGAAATGTTAATGCCAATCTTACCAGTTGTTTCTTGCCCAACTTTTGATGATGTTTTGAAGACAGCTGTTGAAGTTGAAAAAGGCAATCACCATACTGCTACTATTCACTCTAACAACTTAAAGCACATTAATAATGCAGCTCACCGGATGCAATGTTCTATCTTTGTTGTTAACGGACCATCGTATGTTGGTACTGGTGTTGCCGATAATGGAGCTCACTCAGGTGCTTCAGCATTAACAATCGCCACACCAACTGGTGAAGGAACATGTACCGCAAAGACATTTACTCGTCGTGTTCGTCTGAATTCACCACAAGGCTTTTCAGTACGTAATTGGTACTAATGGGGGGCATAATTCCAATGGAAAAATTTAGTATGCCAACTCGAATTTACTCGGGTACAGACAGCTTGAAAGAGTTAGAAACTCTTCATAATGAGCGCATTTTGCTAGTATGTGATTCGTTTTTACCTGGTAGTGATACCTTAAAAGAAATTGAAAGTCATATTAATGATAGCAATAAATGTGAAATATTCTCAGACGTTGTTCCTGATCCTCCGCTTGATAAAATCATGGAAGGGGTTCAACAATTTCTTAAGTTAAAGCCAACAATTGTTATTGGTATCGGTGGCGGATCGGCCTTGGATACTGGTAAAGGGATCCGTTTCTTCGGTGAGAAGCTTGGAAAGTGCAAGATTGATGAATACATTGCTATTCCAACAACAAGTGGTACTGGATCAGAAGTAACTAATACTGCTGTTATTTCTGATACTAAGGAACACCGCAAGATTCCAATTCTGGAAGACTACTTAACACCAGATTGTGCTTTACTTGATCCCAAGCTTGTTATGACCGCACCAAAGAGTGTTACTGCATATTCAGGCATGGATGTCCTAACACATGCGCTTGAATCGTTGGTCGCTAAGGATGCCAACCTATTTACTGTTGCACTGTCAGAAGAAGCAATTGATGCAGTTACTAAGTGCCTAGTTGAATGTTATCGTCATGGTGATAATGTTGATGCACGCAAGATTGTTCATGAAGCATCAAACATTGCAGGAACGGCTTTTAACATCGCTGGATTAGGAATTTGCCATTCAATTGCCCACCAACTTGGTGCTAACTTCCATGTTCCTCATGGTTTAGCCAACACGATGCTTTTGCCTTATGTTGTTGCCTACAATGCGGAACATTGCGAAGAAGCTCTGCATAAGTTTGCGATTGCCGCTAAAAAAGCAGGAATTGCAGCTCCTGGAGTTGGTGACCGTTTAGCTGTTAAACGCTTAATTGCTAAAATTCGGGAAATGGCACGACAAATGAATTGCCCAATGACCCTTCAAGCTTTTGGCATTGATCCAGCGAAGGCAGAAGAAGTGACTGATACTGTAGTTGCCAATGCTAAGAAGGATGCAACATTCCCTGGCAATCCAGTTGTTCCTTCAGATGATGATCTGAAGGTGGTTTACGAAGCAATAATTCGTTAATTTAGTTTATTTGGAGTGATTTGATGTCAAAAAAAATACTTGCAATTAATTCTGGTAGTTCATCAATTAAGTTTAAACTGTACTTGATGCCAGAGGAAAAACTATTAATTAGTGGCTCTGCTGAAAATCTCGGTTCTTCGACAAGTCAGCTTTCATATAAAACTGATAAAACTAGCGAGACGAGACAAATTCCTTTAAAAAACCACTCAGAGGCAATTGATCACATTATTGATATTTTAATGTCCAGTGGGGTTGTTAAGGATAAGTCAGAAATTTATGGTGTTGGACACCGAATTTCTCATGGCGGGAGCTACTATACCCATGCAGTAGCAGTCACTCCAGAAGTAGAAAAACGGATTGATGAATTGAAGGTATTATCACCATTGCATAATCCAAATGGGTTAGCAGGGATAAAAGCCTTTGAAAAATTTCTTCCAGATGCTAAGGAAGTAGTTACTTTTGATAATTCATTTCATCATACAATCCCTAAGAAAGCCTATATGTATGCTTTGCCGTATGAATTTTATGAGAAGTACCAAATTAGACGCTACGGGTTCCATGCCCCTTCACATCAGTATGTCTCAGAAAAAGCGCGCGAACTTTTTGGTAAAGAAAAGACTCGTCGGATGATCACATGCCACTTAGGAAATGGATCAAGCGTTTCGGCGATCTTAGATGGAAAGTCGGTTAATTCTTCGATGGGCTTTACCCCGTTAGCAGGTGTAGTAATGGGGACGCGATGTGGAGATATTGATCCTGAAATTATTCCTTTTCTTGAAGAAGAACTCAAGATTGATTCACATGAAATGCGGCGAATAATGAATGAAGATTCAGGACTTAAAGGTTTATCCGGAATTTCTAATGATGAACGTGAAATCGAAAGTGCGGCTAAAAATGGTAACGAACGGGCGCAATTAGCTTTAGATGTTTTTGTACATTCAATTCAACAATATATTGGAGCATATACAACTGATCTTGATGGATTAGATACATTAGTATTTACTGCCGGAATTGGTGAACATGCTGCTTATATTAGAAGTCAGATATGTAAGAATTTGGACTATCTTGGAGTCAAAATTGACGAAGAGAAAAACAAAAATAACGAGCTAAGTATTGAAGCGCCTGATAGTAAAGTTAAAGTAGCCGTTATTCCAACTAATGAAGAAATAATTATTGCCCGTGATGTAATGAATGTAACTCAGCAATAAAATGGGGATGATGCTATGGCTAGGCAGGATATCAAACGGACAATTCAAGAGTATGTTCCAGGTAAACAGGTAACATTAGCACATATTGTTGCTAACCCTACGCCAGATATTTATGAGAAATTAGGGATACAAACTCCTAAAAATGCGCTTGGTATTTTGACAATAACGCCGAGTGAAGCCTCAATTATTGCTGGGGATATTGCTACAAAATCGAGTAATGTTACTCTAGGGTTTATTGATCGATTTAGTGGCTCGGTTGTAATTGTGGGAGAAGTTTCTGAAGTTGAATCAGCATTGCGTCATGTGGTTGATAAGCTACAAACGTTACTAGGGTTTGATGTTCCTGAAATTACGCGAACATAGTATTAAAAAGTGTATTCATTTGCTTAGCATATAAAATTAAGTGAGTGAATACGCTTTTTAGAAAGGAGGGGGATGTAAGATGGCGAATCATCAGCGGATATTATCATTTGAGCATGGCTTTAATTTTCGTGATCTTGGTGGATACGAAACTAGTAATGGTCATAAGTTAAAGTGGAATAATATTCTTCGTTCTGCACATCTCTCTTATTTTGATCAAGTTGAACAGCGAAAGCTTTATAGGTATGGTATTAGAACAATTATTGATTTTAGGTCGACATCTGAAGTTGCTTTATATCCAGACCAATTAACATCATTAATGAATTATATCCGGATACCAGTGTTTGATAATGATCTTACGGAAAGTAACATTAGTATCAATGAAGCACGAAAGAATTTTTCACAAGATCCGCAAGCAGGATTTAATCGAATGATGAAGGTATATCATCAATTTGTTACCGATGAGCAAGCTCAAGAAGCATTTCATATTTTTATGAAAAAATTATGCCTGCACCCTGCACAAGGAGGCATCCTCTTTCATTGCTCGGCTGGTAAAGATCGAACTGGGCTGGCGGCAATATATCTATTAAATGCCTTGCAAGTTCCCCAAAACATTATTTATCAAGACTATATGTTGACTAATCAGGCCTCTGTAAAGCGAATAAGAGAGCGTCTTGACTATGCTGTGAAAAATGATTTAGGTGAGAACCATTTGCGCTCAATCTATGATTTATCAACGGCAAACCAGTGTTACTATAACCAAGCATATTTTCTTATTGATAATAAATATGGTGGGATGCAAAGCTACATTAAAGATGTACTGCAGATTAGCGATTCAATGATTGAACAATTACAATACCTTTATTTAATTTAACGAAATAAACAACTTGATGATTTGAAAGATTGGTTTAGCCCTTGCCTTTCTTAAAATAAAGAGACTAGAATTATGTAGTCTCTTTAATATACATATTTAATTTGGGTGATGGTGTTTTATGACAACTTTTTTTTAATTCGTCACGGTGAAACTTATGCTAATCGATTAGATTATATCCAGGGGACATTAAATAATGACCTGACATTATTAACTGAACGCGGGAAAATAGAAGCTCAAAACTATCAAAAAGTATTTATCAACAATCAGATAGATTATGTCTATGTAAGTCCATTAAAAAGAGCAATAAAAACTGGTGAAATTATTTGCGCTCATACTGATATTAAAGTGCAAATCGACCAGCGATTGTCGGAAATTTCGTATGGAACATGGAATGGGGTTGCAATCAATGTATTAAAAGCACAGTATGCGGCCTATTTCGATTTAGAGACTAATGATGTGCGACCACATTCGATTGAAGTAAGCAATGGGGAAAGTTTTGCCCATGCTCGTGAAAGAATATGGTCTTTTATCCAAGAAATTGCCAAGAAATATCCGCAAAAAAATATTTTGCTAGTTACTCACGGATGGGTAATAAAAAATATTGTTTCTTTATGTTTGAAAAATGTTGATGGTGTTGTGTTTAAGAATCCACAAAATTTAAGCGTTAGTAAAATCCAAATCGATTTGCTGTTAAACCAACGAAAAATTTGTTACTATAACCGACCTTTTATAGGAACGGGAGTATTATGAGTTTTTTTGCAGTCCTTATTATTTTTCTAGGATTAAATATTGATACTTTTATCGCACTTTTATTCGTTTTACGAAATTATAACTATCGTCTACCAATAATTGGCTTTGGAACGGCGACCATTGTCTTGTGGGCTTTAGGTGTCCTTCTTGGTAAAAGTCTAGCTTTTCTGTTTCCTGATTGGATTACAGGATTTATGGGGATAGTATTAATCTTTCTTGCTATTTTTAATCAGAATGATGAGGAAGAGGCAGTTAACACGAATTTCTTTTCGCTTTTTATATTTTGTTTAAGCTTGGGTGGCGATAATTTGGCTGTCTATATTCCATGGGTAGTAAATCTTACTTGGTATCAGATTATATACATTGGCGTGGTTTTTGAAATTTGCTCAATTCTATTAATCCTATTTGGGAAATTAATTGTTTCCTCGCGTCCAGTAGCCTATTTACTAGAAAAATATGGCAATTATGGAAGTAAGCTTGTATATATTCTAGCAGGAATCTATATTGTATGGAGTAGCCACCTAATAACGCATCTTTTGGGGCCATTTAGTTGAGTTCAGTAATTAATTTATCAATGTTAATGTTCTCTACTGCAGAAATGGGGATAACTTTTTTCACACCGGCGCTAAGCAGTAATTTTTTTGAATATTCAATATCTGCGGGATCTTTTACTAAATCGATTTTAGTAATGACACCGATTGTTGGCTTTGTAAACATCGAGCAAAATCCTGCAGGAAAGACTAGCCGTTTATCGACGGCACTTTGTAAAAGGACAACAATATCTGCATCCATTGAAGTTACACGAAGCGTGCTCATCATGTTATGATGCTCCATGTATTCGCCGGGGGTGTCGATTATATTAGACGTAAATTCGACAGCTTGCGTTTTATTATATTTAATTTGCTGGTGTTCTAAACGTTGCGTAAGAGTTGTTTTGCCACATGCGATTGCACCGATAAACATAGTTCTTTTCATGATGTAAAACCTCCACCAATCTCTACAAAATTATACTAGTCACTTGTATTATAATAAAAGCGGTTACACATAGCCATGGATTATTAAAGAATTAAGCGAGGAATTTAGAAATGTTAACAGCACATGTAGTTTATGCCACGATGACTGGTAATAATGAAGAAGTAGCAAATATTGTATGTGATTGTCTAACTAATTTAGGCGTTAAAGTTACTGAGTCGGAAATTTCACAGGCTGATATTGATGAATTTAAAAAGGCGGATATTTTAGTTGTATGCGCATATACGTATGATGAAGGAGCAATGCCAGAAGAGGGAATGGACTTTTATGATGATTTAAGAGAAACCAATCTTGCTGGTAAGGTATACGGGGTTGCAGGCTCTGGCGATAAATTTTACGGTGAGTATTTTAATACCACTGTTGATCATTTTGATGATGCATTTAAGCAAGCTGGGGCAACTTCGGGAGCCGCAAAAGTAAAAATAGACCTTGAACCATATGAGGAAGATATTGAACGATTAGATAAATTTGCGCAAGGATTAGTAGCAACAGCAGGTAAAAACTAAAAAGGGATGATAAAAATGGTTAAAGTCGGTGTGTTAATCGGGAGCTTAAGCAAGAATTCTTATAGTCGGAAAGTAGCAAATTATTTTACTAAGTTACCCAGTGATCTTCAATTTATTGAATTAAATTACACCATTTTACCGTTTTATAATCCTGATTTAGAACGCGAAAATACTCCGCTTGAGTGGCAAGCATTTCGGCAAGCTGCTGATGAGATGGACGCTTTATTGGTTGTTACTCAAGAATATAACTATTCACTACCAGGTGGGCTAAAAAATGCACTAGATGTCCTATCAGTTCCATCGCCTAACCAACACTTAATGGGGAAACCGGTGATGGTAATAACAGATTCTGCGGGTGAAAAAGGTGGCTTGATTGCGAATGCGCACCTCCATCAAGTACTGCGTTATTTAGGAATGAAGGTAATGAATTGCACAATTGCAATTGGGAATGTGCAGTCTGTTTTCAAAAATGGCGAAAATAATGATCAGAAACTCGCAAAGCGGTTGCAACAAGATATCAAAGACTTTGAATACTTTATTAGGGAAAGTAGCTTCCCTCAACAAGCATGTATTGATTTGGCGCATAATTTTACCTATCATCCTGGAGAATTAGCCTTATTGAATAATAAGGGAGATAAAATCGCAATAGCCGTTCTGAAAAATGATCAAAATAAAACAATGATAATCGAAGAAGTTACGGTTAAAAGTAACTATCGTGGTCAAGGACTTGCAAATAAGATTATGACGACTTTAATGTGGTTAGTAGAAGGAGCAGATTGGCAGGTAAAAGCAAATTGTCCTTTTGCTAAAAGTTACTTTGAAACCCATCCACAATTTAGCAATCTGGTCATAGGGTAAGCAGGAGGCTGTGACGTAAGGATCCTACTATATAGTAGGAAACTCTATAGCGTAGTATACAAAGGGCTCTAGTGTTCGTGAAAACCGAATACTAGAGCCCTATTTGTGCTTGTGGGGGACTAAAATATGTTGTCTCTCAGCTTTAACTATTTTAACGAATAATAGCAAGATAACGTGGATCATAACCATAAAGCTCAAGTCTAATTAATCAGCCCGTGACGTGCTTAATCATCGTTCGGGTTTAGCCAACTGCCTTGCCAAGAAGGTTATTCCTCCTCTTTTGTATACAGTAATTATTAATGAAAGACATCTTTGCTATTACGATATAAAGTATCTTGCTGTTGTTCTAAGTAATTAGCGTATCTTGCTACCGCAAAAAAGTAATCAGAAAGTCGATTAATAAAAGTTAAAACATCAACGTTAATTTCTTCTTTTTGCATGAGGAGAACAATCCGTCTTTCTGCTCGGCGGGTAATAGTTCGAGCAACATGCAAAGAAGAAGCAAGCTGAGTTCCACCAGGAAGAATAAATTTCTTAACTGTTGGAACTTTTTCAGTATATGTATCAATTCTTTCTTCGAGCCATGTAGTTGGTTTGGCCTTATCAAACTTAAATGGATGGCGTTCATCATTTTTAGGCGTGGCAAGGTCATGACCACAATCAAATAGGAGTTGTTGGATTTCTTCTAATTCTGCTGATAGTTCATTGGTTTGGTTTCCAATTAATGATCTTGTATAACCGATCCACGAATTAAGCTCATCAACTTCGCCATAGGCTTCAACACGGGCATCACTCTTATATAGAATCTTTTTTCCAATAATTCTTGTTTGTCCTTGGTCACCATTCTTTGTGTAAATTCTCATGGGAAAACTGTCCTTTCACTATTTTGTCCTAAGTTTACTCCTAAAGATAAAAATTGTTGACGCTTTTCTGATACTCAGTCAAATAATACTAATTTCTACTGAATTGCTCAAAAAATAGCACTATTAGTTTTATGAAAAAAGTGATAATCACTAAAATTATAAAAAAATACTAACAATCTGGCAAAAAAAGATAAAAATTTTAACGACAAGAAAATTTAATTAACATTTTTTAACTAATTTAAGCGCTAATAATGCTTCTTTGTCTTATGTGTTGTTAAGTATTGCACTAATAAAGTGAAAATCGTAACTTAATAAGTGTAGAAATACGGAAACGCTTTCTTGAAGTTAGTGGGTGATATTGTGAAGAGTAGTATACATCACGGAGGAAATGTTGACAAAGTAGCCGAGCAATTAAAAGTTCCAGTTGAGGAAATTAAAGATTTTAGTGCGAATATTAATCCTTTAGGTTTCCCTTCAGACTTATGGAATGTATTGGTTCAATCATTTGCGAACATTGAAGTTTACCCCGATCCTAATTATCCAGAACTAAAAGGGGCAATTGCTGAGCATTTTAATGTTGCGCCTGACGATGTTTTTGTAGGCAACGGAGCTACTGAAGTGCTTGATGAGGCGATTCGAGCAGAAAAGACAACTGATGCAATGGTATTAGCACCGACATTTGGTGAATATGAGCGCTTATTTAGCCGGCTTGGTGTGCATGTTCATCACTATAAAGTATTGGAAAAGGATAATTTTACTTTTTCGATGCCCGATATGATTTCATTTTTAAAAGCACACCATGAAATTACAGTTATCTGTTTAGCAAGTCCTAATAATCCAACGGGACAAATAATTGAAACTTGCGATCTTCGTAAATTGGTTGATTTTTGTAATTATCATCATCGATTATTGATCTTAGATGAAGCATTTATTGATTTAACGGTAAAAGGACAGGTGAGTTTTATTGATGAGTTGCATTCTGCAGATCGAGTATATATTATTCGTGCCGCAACTAAATTCTTTGCGATTCCGGGGTTACGATTGGGATATTGCATAACGAAAAATAAGCAGTTGCAAGAACTAATCCAAGTTCAAGAAAATACTTGGTCCGTAAATGGCATAGCAGATGTTTTTGGACAAAATATGTTTCGGGCCCAGAAGTATATAAAATTAACGCATGAATGGCTTGATGAGCAACAGCAGGCCTTATACGTGGCGTTGCAGAAAGTGTCGGGGATTAAGGTTTTTCCAAGTGTTACCAACTTTTTCTTGTTTAAGTGTGATGATCTTAATCTAAGAGAAAAGTTAATCAACCATCATTTGTTGATTCGACAGTGTGATGACTATGAAGGCTTAGGATCACAGTATTACCGGGTAGCTGTTAAGGGACCGCAGGATAATGTTTTATTAGTAAACACTCTAAAACAGGTTTTTGGGCGTGAAGAAAAATGAAGAAAATATTAATTGCCGGTGTAACAAGCGGATCTGGGAAAACAACTGTTGTTCTAGGAATTTTAAAAGCATTGAGTAAAAAATATAAGATCCAATCATATAAAGTTGGTCCTGATTATGTAGATACAAAATTTCATACGCGAATAACTAAACGGCCCACCCGCAACCTTGATAATTATCTTGTTCCAAATTCTCAGACGCTAAATTATTTGTTTACAGCTGATACTGAAGGAATTGATTTAGGCATTGTTGAGGGGGTTATGGGGCTTTATGATGGGCTAGGAACCGATAAAGACGCCTATTCAACTGCTAGTGTAGCAAAGCAATTGAACATTCCTGTTATTTTGGTCATTAATGCACGAGCTACTTCTACTTCGGCAGCTGCTATTCTTAAAGGATTTATTGATTTTGATAAGAAAGTGCCGATTAAAGGAGTAATTATAAATAATGTAATGAGTGAAAATCATTATAAACTCGTTGCTGGAGCAATTCATAGATATTTAGATATTCCAGTTATAGGATATCTTCCGCATAATTCTGAGATTAGCCTTCCTTCAAGACAACTAGGATTAGTTCCAGATGATGAATTGTCAGGAATTGATAAAAAGATCGCTGAGATTGCACAGGAGGCAGAGGAACATATAGATCTTCAACAGCTTGAATCATTGGCGGCCCTTTCAACGGTAAACAAAAATATTTCTTTTAATATTCCAACAACTAAATTACGTGTAGGAATTGCTAAAGATGAGGCATTTAATTTCTATTATGCTGATAATTTGAAGCTATTAAAAAAAGCTGGTGTTAGCCTCGTGCCATTTAGTCCAATCAATGACCAACACTTGCCTAGTATTGACGCCTTATATTTTGGTGGCGGTTATCCTGAAGAATTTGCTAAACAATTAGCAGATAATGTATCGCTAAAAAAAGAAATTAAGGATTTTTCAGTCAAGGGAAAGCCAATTTATGCGGAATGCGGTGGCTTAATGTATCTGGGTAAGTTATTAAAGCAAGGACAGCATGAGTATCCCATGGTTGGGATTTTTAATGGTCAAAGTGAGATGACGCCACGACTAAAGAAATTTGGCTATTGTAATGCTGCTCCCCAAAAGGATTGCTTATTGGGGAAGAAGGGTCAAAAAATTGTTGGCCACGAATTTCATCATTCAATGTTTACACCATTAGACGATCAGTTAAAGCCGGTCTTAAAAATGCAAAAGATTCGTGACCAGCAAGTGGTAGATACTTGGCAAGGTGGCTACCAGATAAGAAATGCTTTTGCTAGTTACTTGCATGTTCATTTTTATCAAAGTGAGGATGGATTTAACTACTTTTTGCAGAAATTAGGAGCTGAAATACGATGAGTATTGCAATTATGATTGCAGTGGCCTTTATCCTTGATTTGTTGTTAGGTGATCCCCATTCGTGGCCTCATCCGATTAAAGCAATTGGATACCTAATCGCATGGCTAACTAAATTATTCAATAAAGCGAGCTATTCAGAAAATAAAAGAAAATGGCTTGGCGCATTGACGTGGGGAATAACAGTTGGTGGTACAGGATTAATTACGTCTTTGATCATGCGGCTATCTTCTGTTAACTACTATTTGTATTTAATTGTTGGGACATATTTAAGCTATACATGTTTGTCTACGCGACAGTTAGCGATTGAAGCGAAAAAAATTATGAAGAGTCTGCAACAAAACAATTTAGTAAAAGCGCGGAAACAGGTTGGAATGATTGTGGGCCGTGATACTAAGCAGTTAAGTGCTGAACAGGTTACAAAAGCAACTATTGAAACTGTTGCAGAAAATACGAGCGATGGAGTGATTGCACCATTATTGTTTTTAGCACTTGGTGGACCGGTTTGCGGAATGATGTATAAGGCAATAAACACATTAGATTCGATGGTCGGATACCGAAATGAAAAATATCGTGCATTTGGTGAAGTGTCCGCAAAAATTGATGATCTTGCTAATTATATTCCTGCACGTTTAACTTGGTTATTTTTGATAATTAGCAGTTGGATTTTGCGTGACGATACAAAAGAAGCAATTACGGTTGGTGAACGTGATTGTGAAAATCACCTTAGTCCTAACAGTGCGTTTAGTGAAGCGGTCGTTGCTGGAGCGTTACACCTCCAACTTGGCGGACCCCATTACTACTTTGGCGAATTAGTGAAAAAACCATACATTGGAAATGACCACCTAGTAATAGCCGCTAATTGGCATTTGAAAAGGACAATTACAATGCTATACATGTCCGCAATCATTGGTCTAATCTGCTTTGAGCTTGGTCGTTTATTAATAGTTTGGAAGTGAAAAAAGATGGTAAAAGAGAATTATATTACAGTCCCACATCAAATAACTGATAAAAGTTTTCAAATAATTCAAGAAGAAATTGATAGGCTTGATCCCGATTATCGCTTTGAAAGTCCGCTTCATGAGGCAGTCATTAAGCGCGCTATTCACACAACAGCAGACTTTGATTATTTGCAAAATTTAAAGTTCACCCACAATGTATTGGAAAAATTAAAATATGTTTTGTTAAATCAAGGTGTTATTTATACGGACACGACGATGGCCTTGTCGGGGATAAATAAACGACGCCTTCAAAAATTAGGTGTTGATTATCAGTGTTTGATTCGCGATCCGCGTGTAATTGCCATGGCAAAAGATAAAAATATTACCCGTTCTATGGCAGCAATTGAAGTAGCAGCGCAAGATCCACGAGAAAAGGTATTCATAATTGGAAACGCACCAACGGCGCTATGTAAGATTATCGAATTAGTCAAGGCAAAGAAGCTTGATGTTGCGGCGGTGATCGGTGTTCCTGTTGGATTTGTGGAAGCAGCAGAAAGTAAACAGGCATTGTATGAATCGAACATTCCTGCAATTGTAGCACTTGGTCGCAAAGGTGGCAGCAACTTGGCAGCCGCATTAATTAATGCGGTTATGTATAACATGGATATTGAGGATTTAGGTGATGAGTATGGCCGTCACTCCAAATAATAATTCGGAAGATAATTTTGTTTATTACAATGGACGCAAGTTACGCAAGGGTTTTACTACGGGGACAACCGCAACGGCCGCAACTGTTGCTGCGATTCGAACACTATTGAATCAGGAACCGCAAGAAACAGTTACTGTTCATGCTGCCAATGGAAAAATTGCAATTTTCGATGTTGAGCAAACTGACTTTAATAAACAGACGGCTAGTTGTGCAATAAAAAAAGATGGTGGTGATGATCAGGATGCAACAGATGGTACCTTGATTTTTGCGACTGTTACTCTCCGAAACGATAATGAGATCCATTTAGATGGCGGTAAGGGCGTTGGCATAGTAACTAAAGAAGGTTTAGCAAATAAACCAGGAATGTCTGCAATCAATCCAACACCACGTCGGGTTATTAAAGAAGCAGCTCGTAAAGAAATTGGCGATGAACAAGGAGTAGATATTGTCATTTCCGTTCCAGACGGAGAAAGAATTGCTAAATTAACTTACAATCCGCGATTAGGAATTATTGGCGGGATTTCAATTCTTGGAACCAGCGGTATTGTTACCCCAATGTCAGAAGCTAGTTGGAAACATTCGATTTCTATTGAAATGAATATCCATCGTAAACGTGGAGACGATAAGGTGGTTCTTGTTCCTGGAAATTATGGTGAAGATTTTGCTAAAGATGACTTAGGGATAACAAACGATAAGATCGTTCAAATGAGTAACTTTGTTGGGTATGTTCTCCATGAAGCACAGCGATTGAAGTTTAAAAAAGTTCTAATTGTTGGTGATCTAGGAAAGATGATTAAAGTATCAGCTGGAATTTTTTCTACCCATAGTAAAGATGCAGATGCACGTGCCGAAATTATGGTGGCAAATCTCGCATTATTGGGTAATGTGCCAACTGATTTTCTTCGTAAGATTTATGGGTGTTTAACAACAATTTCCATGATTAAGCTAATTAATGAAGCTGGTTATCAAGCTGTTTACCAAATGATTGTTGACAAGATTAAGCTGCGAACGGAAAAACTGTTAGCACATCGTGAGCCGCAGATAGAAATTGATGCTGTGATTTTCTCACGGGAAAGTGGTTTATTGGCAGCCAGTAAACCATTAGCAAAAATCAAGGGTGAGTGGCAATGATAGTAGTATTAGGAATTGGTCCAGGAAATCAGGAATACCGCCTGCAGGGAATAATGAAATACTTAACGCAGGCCGATGTAGTAATTGGATCGAAGCGGCAGTTAGCAGTATTTGAAGAATTGATAAGGAAAAAGCAAATGCTATTACCCCATTTAGCAGAGTTGAAAGATTATTTGCAAAAAAATGCGGATAAATTAATCGTCTTGCTGGCATCAGGGGAGCCCTTACTATATGGGATTGGGACCTGGGTAAAAAAGAATATTTCTAATCAACCAATAAAGATAATTCCAGGTATCAGCTCAATTCAATATATGTTTGACCGATTAGGTTTATCAATGAATGACTGCTACATAACAAGCAGCCATGGACGCAGGCCTAATTTTGATTTCTTATTACAGCATTCAAAAGTTGGAATGGTGACAGATCAAATCTTCGGACCATTTGAAATCGGTCAGGAAATAAAGAAACGGGGACTGCATCGGAAAATCTATGTCGGAGAAAGCCTAAGTTATCCTAATGAGAAAATAACAAAGTATGATGAGCAAACAGTCGAAAATCGTAATTATGCAATGAATGTGGTGATTATTACAAATGCGTGATGATGAATTTTTAAGAAATAAAGTCCCAATGACAAAATCTGAAGTACGGGCGATTAGCATTGATAAGTTAGCGCTTAACAAGAAAAAAAGTTTACTTGATGTGGGGGCCGGAACTGGTAGTATCAGCATTCAAGCAGCGCGGGAATATCCTCAGATAAGTGTGACCGCGGTCGAAATGAATCCAGCTGGAATTGATATTATTCAGCAAAATGTCCAAAAGTTTGGTTTGCATAATATTAACTTGATCCAGGGGATGGCCCCGCAAGATATCCCAGATCAAGCGTATGATGCAATTTTTATCGGCGGGAGTGGGGCTTATCTCAAGGAAATTATCGATTTTGCAAGTATTCATCTTGACGATCATGGGATGATTGTTCTCAATTTCATCTTATTTGAGAATGCAATGCAGGTTGAAAAACTATTAGCTAATGCAGGATTTGATGACATCGAGATGGTTGAAGTAGGGATTTTGCGATGGCATCAGTTGGGCAAAGGACACTACTTCAAGCCTAATAACCCAACGATTATTGTTAGTGCAAGAAAGTAGGAAGGAATGATTGAAAATGGCAATTGTTAGTTTTGTGGGAGCAGGCCCAGGGGAAACAGATTTAATTACGTTAAAGGGATATAAGTTATTATCCGAAGCAGATGTTGTAATTTATGCGGGCTCCTTAATTAATAAAGATCTCTTAAATTATTGTAAAGCGGATGCTGAAAAGTATGATAGTGCCAAAATGACCTTAGATGATATTGTTGATCGGATGGAAGCGGCAGTAACAGCAGATAAATCAGTTGTTCGACTGCAAACAGGTGATTTTTCAATTTATGGTTCGATTCGTGAACAAATCGAAGAAATGAAAAAACGCGGCATAAAGTATCAATGCGTTCCAGGAGTTAGTTCATTCCTTGGGGCTGCTTCTAGTATGGGCGTAGAATATACTGTTCCAGAAGTAGCTCAAAGTGTAATTATTACTCGAATGGCGGGAAGAACACCAGTACCTGAAAAAGAATCGTTAAAGTCATTAGCTCAGCACCAGACCTCCATGGTTATTTTCCTATCAGTTCAAGGAATAAAAAAAGTGGTTGCTCAGTTAGAAGAAGGTGGCTACCCGGCCGATACACCAGCAGCAGTTATCTATAAGGCAACATGGCCTGATGAAAAAGTCGTTCGTGGAACGTTGAATGATATTGCAGAAAAGGTTCATGATGCTGACATTCGGCGAACAGCCTTAATTATGGTCGGAAAGTTTTTGGGTGAGGAGTATAACTATTCGCACCTTTATGATGCTGGTTTTAGCACTATGTTTAGAAAAAAGAGTAAATAATTATGAAAAAGTTTGCCGTTATTGCTTTGACTGAAGGGGGAGCACAGACTGCACGCTGCTTGCAAGAACAGCTGGCAACGCAAGGCTTTAAGGTCGAAGTTATTTTACCGCAGCGATTAGCGAGAGAGCGTGAAATCTACTATCGAAAAGGAGATTTTAACTCAACAATGCATCGCCTGTTTAGGGAATATAATTGTGTAGTTTGCATAATGGCAACCGGAATTGTTGTTCGTGCATTAACAGGGGTAGTTGTTGATAAAACAGTTGACCCAGCTGTGATTGTAATGGATGAAAAAGCTCGGCATGTAATTAGCATGCTTTCGGGACACGTTGGTGGTGCTAATGAATGGACCCGGTTAATTGCAAGATTGATGGAAGCAGAACCAGTAATTACAACAGCAACAGATACAGAAAAAGTGCAGGCTTTAGATGTTTTAACGAAGAAAGTAAATGGTTGGTATCCTAACTTTAAAGAAAATACTAAAAAAATTAATCGCCGATTAGCAGAAGGTAAGGCTGTAGAGTTATTTATCGAACCATACTTAGAGAAATACGTCGAACAATTTAATGGCTTTACATTGATAAGAGATATCGAGAGCCATCGTGGTGGAACGCCATTAGTAATCGTTTCTGATCATACTGGGTTTGCTAAAAACGCAGATATAATTCATGTTGTTCCACAGTTAAATGTGCTTGGTGTTGGCTGTCGGAAAGATGTACCAATTGCAATGATGCAAACCGCCTTTACAGAGTTTTGTCAACAGCACCAATTACTTTGGCAATCTATCGTAAAAGTAGCTTCGATTGATGTAAAAAAACATGAGGCAGCTATCCAATACTTAGCTAAGACATTAAATGCTGATTTAGAATTCTATACCGCAAAAGAATTACAAAAAGTAAGTCAAAAATACCCTGAATCGGCTTTTGTCTTAAAAACAGTTGGGGTTGGCAATGTTGCTTGTGCGGCAGCTGATTACGCAAGTGGCGAACAGAATGTGACACAGCGCTATGCAAATCACGAAATCACGATGGCACTTAGCCGTCTGCATGAAATCTAGGAGGAAAGAAAATGTTATATGTAGTTGGTTTAGGACCAGGATCAAAAGAATTAATGACAGAAGAAGCGCGAGATGTAATCGAACGGACTCATACAATTGTCGGCTATGCCACATATGTTCGATTAATTGAAGATATGATTGAGGGGAAAGAACTAGTAGTAACCGGGATGCGTGGTGAGATTGATCGTTGTAAAAAAGCATTAGAAATTGCAGCTACCGGTGAAGATGTGGCTATTATTTCTAGTGGTGACGCCGGAATTTATGGGATGGCGGGCTTAGTTTTGGAACTCGCTGGTAAGATGAAAGAACATATTGACGTTAAGGTAATTCCTGGCGTTACCGCAAGTATTGCGGCTGCAGCCCATTTAGGGGCACCGTTGATGAATGATTTTTGCCATATTAGTCTCAGTGACTTGATGACACCATGGGAAGTAATTACGAAACGAATTGATGCAGCAGCTGCCGCGGACTTTGTTATTTGTCTTTATAATCCACGAAGTAAGGGACGTCCGCACCATTTACGCAAAGCACTTGATATTATCTTGAAATATAAATCACCAGATACGATTGTGGGAATTGGTAAGGATGTTGCTCGGGCAAAAGAAATTGATAAAGTAACAACAATTGCTGACCTTGATGAAACTGAGATCAATATGACATCGATTGTGATTGTTGGAAATAAAAATACATATGTTGAAGATGGACGAATGATAACACCACGAGGATATACACTATGATTCTTCTATTAGGGGGAACGAGTGAAAGCTTAGCTGTCGCGGATTATTTGAGGATGCATAATGCTCTGTTTACCGTTTCGGTAGTAAGTGATTATGGGGCTAAGTTAGCTCAACAACATAGCAAGAAAGTGAATCAAATCATCTTTAGCGAAGAGAATTTTTCAGCGTTTTGTCGCAATAATAAGATCGATTTTATTGTGGATGCCACTCATCCATTTGCACGGATCATTTCTAAATTAGCAATCGACGAAGCCCAAAAGCTTAATATCCCTTACTTACGATTTGAACGTCAAAATGAATATAGTAAAAATACCATGTTAAAAATGGTAGATTCATTAGCTGATGCGTGTCGATATTTACAGAATACTGATGGTAAGATTTATCTTTCGACTGGCAGTAAAACAGCACCGCAATACGCTGATGAATTGGGAGTTAAGCGGCTGCATGTTCGCGTTCTGCCTACCTTAAAGGTAATGGAAAATTTAACGAATGCTGGCTTTATTGCCTCGCAAATTGACGCAATTCAAGGGCCGTTTACAACTGCGATGAATATTGAATTATTTAAGCATGCGGACGCTCAAATTGTAGTAACTAAAGAAAGTGGGCGTCAAGGTAGGATTCAAGAAAAAATTGCTGCCTGTGAGCAACTCGGCATCCCCTGTGTAATCATTCGGCGACCACAAATAAAATATCCACATGTAGTTGCGGATTTGAAGGAATTAGGAAAATATTTGGAGGAAAATTATGAAAGGCAGAGTAACGCTTCTAGGGGCAGGGCCGGGAAATTCTGAATTGCTGACATTGATTGGGAAACGGCGGCTTAAGGAAGCTGACGTGGTATTGTACGATCGGTTAATTGATCCGTCATTATTAGCGTTTACAGCTAAAAATGCTGAACTAGTCGACGTTGGTAAAATGCCGCTTCACCACAAAGTAAAACAGTCGAAAATAAATGAAATGTTAGTAAATTATGCAAACGATGGCAAAAAAGTTGTCCGGCTTAAAGCAGGTGATCCCTACGTTTTTGGCCGTGGTGGTGAAGAAGCGCAAGTTTTGAACAATCAAGGGGTAAATTTTGAGATCATCCCAGGAATCACAAGTGCTATTGCTGGATTAGCAGCAGCTGGTATTCCGATTACTCACCGTGATTACGCTTCTAGCTTTCATATTATTACAGGTCACCATAAAAAAGACGGTCAGCAGCTTGATTGGGAAAATATCGCTCATCAAGAAGGAACTCTTGTATTTCTAATGGGGATGGCACAATTATCAAATATTTGTCAGGAACTCATTAGTCATGGGAAAGACCTCCAAACCCCTGTCGCAGTTATCCAATGGGCAACCCAGTGGCGGCAGAAAAAAGTAATTGGTAATTTGACGAATATTAATGATTTAGTAGTTAAGCACCAAATAGGGGCACCGGCATTAATTGTTGTTGGGAATGTGGTCCAGCTTAGTGATGAATTAAGTGTGCGAAAACCATTAGATGGAATTCATTTATTAGTTCCCTTTAGTGCTCGGCAAAGATTATTTAATTTGTTGACAGATTTAGGAGCGACTGCAGACTTCTATTCGCGACAGGAAAAAGTTCCAGTAGCTACTGACTTTTCAGCTATTAATAAATATTCTTCAATTCTTATTGATGATGTTGCTTCATTCCGTCAATTTATTCAGCTTTTAATTCGAAATGGCAAGGATCTCCGCGTTCTTGCAGGAAAGCAAATTATTGCAGGCAATCAAAGCGTTGCCAAACATTTAAAAGCGATGGGATTACTAGTTGATAAGATAATGCCAGTTGATATCTCACAAACAAACTTAGTGGAGCTTGGTGGTGAAAAACCACAATATAATATTGGACGCTTTTTGAAACTTTATAAAGAAGAACATAGTTTGTTGACACTACCTTTTGAATTGGCTGAATTTAGTGGAGTAGTATTTCCAAGCACTGCTAGTCTAAATGATTTTTTAACCTCGTTAGACGAAGAACAAAAAAGTCATTTGCAATCCTTAAAGGCATTTACAATGGGAAAATTGATCTGCCAAGCGGCTCAAAGGTGTGGCTTTTCAGAAGTGATTAACTGTCAACCAAATCTCCAAGCAACTGTTGAAAAAATAAAGGAGGAGTTTGCCCGTGACTAAAAAAGCAATCCTTGCCGTTAGCTTTGGGACGACATATCCAGAAACAAGGGAAAAAACATTAGGAGCTACTGAAAAGGCAATTGCGCGGGCTTTTCCTGATTATGATGTTTTTCGGGCATTTACTTCCAAAATAGTTCGCAAACGAATAGAAAAAAAAGAAGGGCTGGTAATCAATGACGTTTCTACAGCGCTTCACCAGTTAGCTAAGCAAGGCTATGAAAAAGTATATGTTCAATCTTTGCATATTATCCCAGGAATTGAATATGGGCTAGTGGAAGATGCAGTCGCAAAATACAAGAATGACTTTAAACTAATTAGAATTACCCAACCGCTGTTAACGGCGTTTGCTGATTTTCAGCAATTAGTTGCATTTTTAAAGATGCAAAGTGAGTATTTGCCCACAGGAAAGGCTATTTTGTGGATGGGACATGGAACTGTGCATAGTGCGTTTACAACATATGCATGCTTAGACCATATGCTTATGGGAACAAAAAGCTATGTCGGAGCGGTGGAAAGCTACCCCGATATTAATGATGAGATTATTCGGTTGAAACACGCGAAAGTTGAAAAAGTGTATATGCAGCCATTAATGATGGTGGCAGGTAATCATGCCCATAATGACATGGCGGCCGACACAGCTGATTCATGGAAAAGCATCCTAAAAGATAATGGTATTATGGCGCAACCAGTTCTAAAAGGGATGGGTGAATACCCAGAAATCCAGAAGATGTTTATTACAAAATTAAAAGCGACGATGAAGGAGGAGTAAAAGATGGCTAGTTTTTTTGGCATTGGAGTAGGCCCTGGTGATAGTGAGCTACTAACAATAAAAGCCGTTAATACGATTAAGAACCTTGATATTTTATATACTCCGCAGGCACGAAAAAATGGAAAAAGTATTGCTGAGAAGATTGCTGCTCCTTATTTGCCGCTTAAATTAGAAATAAAAAGACGTCACTTTCCAATGGTGAAGGATTTAGAAACAAAGGTAAGAAGTTGGCAAGAAATTGCTGATGAAATTGCGGTTGATGTTCAAACTGGTAAAAACGTTGGCTTTTTGACACTGGGAGATCCTTCGGTATATAGCACGTTTAGTTATATTGCTGAGCTTTTAAAAGGAAGAGTCGAAATTCAAACGATTGCAGGGATATCATCATTTAGTCAAATTGCTGCTAATTTATCGACTCCCCTTATGTTAGATGATGAAACATTAGAAGTTATTCCAGCAACTGCCAATTCAGCACAGTTAGCAGAAGCAATTGATCTTAATGACAATGTGGTCATTATGAAAATCGCAACAAACTTTGCCAAAATATACCAAATACTAAAGGATCGCAATTTATTAAACAAAACAATTGTGGTTGAAAATGCGTCAATGGCAGGGCAAAAAGAAAAAGTTTTAGCGGATTATTCCATTGATGATCGATTACCATATTTTTCAACGGCTTTATTAAAGAAGGGAAATCACGATGTTAAAAATAATTAGTAGATATCGAAAATTTATTACATTTTTCATGATTGGCCTAGTTTATACCCTTGCTTATCCTCTTACGGCGCATGCGATGCATATTATGGAAGGGATGCTTCCGCCACGGTGGTGTATTTTTTGGTTTGTAGTATCTGCGCCGTTTTTTATATATGGTCTTTACCGAATGTATAAAATTGTTAATTCCGGAATTCCTAACGCTAAAGTCATGCTTGCACTATGTGGAGCATTTGTCTTTGTCCTTTCGTCCTTGAAATTACCGTCTGTTACAGGGTCTTGTTCCCATCCGACTGGTGTGGGTTTAGGAACGGTTTTATTTGGGCCGGGAGTAATGTCGGTGCTAGGAGTGATTGTTCTTTTGTTTCAGGCTTTACTTTTAGCACATGGCGGATTAACGACATTAGGGGCAAATGAATTCTCAATGACCATTGTTGGACCGATTGTTGGTTATGCAGTATGGAAGTTGTGCCGAGCAATGAAGGTAAACCGGTCAGTTTCTTTGTTTCTTTGTGCAATGTTTGCCGATTGGTCGACATATGTAACGACTGCATTTCAATTAGCAATTGTATTTCCTGACCCCAATGGTGGAATAGTAGCTGCATTAATCAAATTCCTCAGTATTTATGCAATTACCCAAATTCCGTTAGCGATAGCAGAAGGCTTGCTTACCGTCATTGTGTACAACCTTGTAATAAGCAACGATCTTTGGAAGGAGTCGGCTTTACAATGACTAAGCGAACAAAGATAAATATTGTTTTATTAATTTGTGTAATCCTTTTAATATTAATTCCATTTGTTTTTGTGAAGGGCGAATATGGTGGTAGTGATGACCAAGGAACAGCACAAATAAAGAAGTTTGCTCCTAACTATAAGGTGTGGGCGCGTCCAGTGTGGACCCCCCCATCAGGAGAAATTGAAAGTCTTTTATTTACTTTACAAGGATCGTTAGGAACAGGAGTCATTTGTTATTTGATTGGCGTTGCCCATGGTAAAAAGAAGGCACTCCAGAATAAAGACAAGCATCGTTCATCCAAGTAACGGAAAAGTGAGTTGGATTATATGTTAAGTATCGATAAGTATGCCTATGAGAATCGGATCGTTAACTGGTCGCCTAAATTAAAGGCTCTTTTGTGGTTATTGGGAATTATAATCGCTTTTCAACCAATTCAATGGTTAAAGGTAGTAGTTTTATTTAGTGTGGCTGGAGTCACAATCTTTGTTGCTCGGGTTTCTTTAAAACGTTATATTAGTTGGTTCTATGCTATTTTGCCATTTGTTCTTTTAAGTATTGTTGGAATTGTTGTAACAGTTTCGTCACAACGTTCTTCGTTAATCTGGCCACTTAGAATTGGTAATGTTTATCTCGGGATAGCGAAAGTGATGTTGCCGCGTGCTGGCCAACTGGCGCTTCAATGCGTGACAGCCATCGTGTGTACTTATTGGTTTGCACTAACGACACCATTTATTCAGATTTTGCAAGTATTGAAGGCAGCCCATTTACCACGGGTAATGATTGAAGTAACAATGCTAATGTACCGTTTTATATTTATTTTTATTGATGCCTTTGAACAAATTCATCGTGCCCAAAAGTTGCGTTTTGGCTATGATTCTGTTGATTTAATGGTTCACTCATCGAGTATTCTCGCGAAGATGCTCTTTGAACAGGTTATTAGGAATTATGAAATGATGACAAAAGCACTTGATGCTAAGTTATATAATGGAGACTTTTACCTTTAGGAGGAGTAATAGATGATTGAATTGAAACATCTTAGTTTTAGCTATGATGATAAGCGGAAAATACTAGATGATGTTTCATTGAAGCTTGGTGGTGACGGTCATAAAGTTATTGGGATAATGGGGCAAAATGGTGCTGGAAAATCAACGTTATTTTTAAATTTAGTCGGAGAGCTACGTCCAACCAGTGGGGAAGTACTTATTGATGGCAAAAAAGTTGAGTATACCAAGAAAGGTTTACGTGATTTGCGAAGGAAAATCGGGATAGTTTTTCAAAATTCTGACCAACAAATTTTCTATTCAATTGTTAAAGACGATGTTGCTTTTGCACTCCATAATCTTAAGTTACCTGCTAATGAGATTCATCAACGGGTTGAAAGAGTGTTGGATGAATTAAATATCTTAAACCTAAAAGACCGGCCGATTCAATATCTTAGCGGTGGACAAAAAAAACGGGTTGCTATTGCTGGAATTATGGTTATTGGTTCTGAATGGATTTTACTAGATGAACCGACATCAGGATTAGATCCAGATGGTCGGATTAGGATGAAAAAGTTAATTAAGAAGCTGGTCGCAAATGGGCAAAAAATAATCTTATCTAGTCATGATATGGATTTTATGTATGAAACGTGTGATTATTTCTATCTTCTTGGCAAGGGTAAAATCCTTAACGAAGGGACTAAACAAAGTGTTTTTAATGATGAAAAATTACTAGAAGAAAATAACTTAACCCAACCATGGCTTGTTAAAATCCACCAAAAATTAGGGTTGCCCTTATATGCTGATGAGCAAGACTTATTTGAAAATAATAGCCTAAATTCATAATAAATTTTAATAAAGAGGGTAACCTCTTAGTACATAATCAATTTGGGGAGGGATATTAGAATGGCTATACAATCAATAATGTTTCAAGGAACTGCATCGGACGCAGGAAAGAGTTGGTTAGCGGCCGCCGTTTGCCGGTTACTGGCTAATAAAGGTCAAAAAGTAGTACCGTTCAAATCACAAAATATGGCTCTGAATTCATTTATCACTGATCAAGGTGATGAGATGGGACGGGCGCAAGTTTTTCAAGCCGAAGCTGCCAGAGTAAAACCAGATGTGCGGATGAATCCAATTTTGTTAAAACCATCAACAGATAAAGCTTCCCAAGTAATCGTAATGGGAAAGGTACTCGCAGATATGGATGCGGCTAGTTATTACCGATATAAACCACAGTTAATTCCGCAAATAATGCAGGCATACGATACGTTAGCTGCGGAAAATGACGTAATAGTTCTTGAAGGAGCTGGAAGTCCGGCTGAAATTAATCTAAATCAAAATGATATTGTCAATATGGGGATGGCACGGATGGCTGATTCACCAGTGATTTTAGTAGCTGATATTGATAAGGGTGGAGTATTTGCATCAATATATGGAACCATTAAACTTATGCCACCAGCAGATCAGCAACGGGTTAAAGGAATAATTATTAATAAGTTTCGAGGTGACAAATCGTTACTTGAAGCAGGAAATAAGATGATTGAAGAGCTTACAGGTATTCCGGTGATTGGGGTATTACCAATGAGTAATATCGATATCGATGAGGAAGATAGCGTCTCTCTTACCCGAAAACCGCGGCGAAAAGATAATGCTAAGGATTTGGATATAGCAGTTATTGACCTTGATAAAATATCAAACTTCACCGATGTTCATAGCCTCAAAATACAACCTGATGTTTCGGTAAGGTATGTTTTGCAAGCGGATGAATTAGGTACGCCAGATTTATTAATCCTTCCAGGAAGTAAAAATACGAATGAAGATTTAGCTGTTTTAAGGGACAATGGTCTAGCGGATGCTATTGTACAAGCACACCAAAATGGCAGTCGAATAGTTGGCATTTGTGGCGGGTATCAAATTTTGGGGCGCATGCTTTATGACCCAGCTGGGGTTGAATCACCAATTAAAGAGCAATCGGGACTTGGTTTACTAGATATTGAAACAACCTTTAATAATGAAAAAACAACCACCCAAGCAGTTGCGAAGAGAAACAACTATACACTAAAGGGCTATGAAATTCATATGGGAAGTACAAAGCGAGGTCCCAATGCGGTACCGTTTTCGGTGATTCAAGAAACTAATGGAAAAGCGGAGAATCGTGAGGATGGAGCTGTAAATAATGATGAAACAATAATCGGTACTTATCTTCATGGAATTTTTGACAATCCATATTGGACACGTCATTTATTGAATAAAATCCGGATAGCAAAAGGAATGGCACCATTAGTGAATACTAATATCTCAATTAGTGATTATAAGGATCAGCAATATGAACGATTAGCACAGTTATTTGAACAAAATGTTGATATGGAAAAATTTAATCAGATTTTGCAAAATTCAATAAGACTATAAAAGGTGGGTAAATCATGCAATCCCCATATCCAATTATCTTAAACTTAGCTAATAAAAATGTGGCAGTGATTGGTGGCGGAAAAGTAGCCGCACGCAAGATCCAAAAATTAATAAAAGCAGGAGTGAAGCCAACGGTTGTCAGTCCATTACTCTCTTCTACGATTGCGCGTGAAAATATTGACTGGATACAGGATAAATATCAGCGAAAGTATGTCGAAAATATGGACGTGATTATCACATGTACTAATAACTCAGATGTAAATGACCAGATAAAAAGGGAAGCAACACACTTTCAATTGGTAAATAATACAAGTGATAAAAATAATTCTGACTTTTATAACCTAGCAACGCTTAGTTCTGATGATATGTTCATTAGTGTATCAACGATGGGAAAGTCACCGAGCGTTGCCAAAAAGATGAAAAATGAAATTAAAGCGTGGGTAAGTAAAAAATTTCATAAGGAGTTTGAATAAAAATGTATTTGATGTGTGTTAGTTTGAATTATCATCAATTACCAATAGAACTACGGGAAAGATTTTCCTTTACTGCAAAAGAAGTTTCTAAAGCAGATCAACTGTTAAATAATGAAAAAAGTATCCTTGAAAATTTGATAATATCAACTTGCAACCGCACTGAAGTATACGCAGTCGTTGACCAAATTCATACTGGTCGTTACTACATTAAACGTTTTCTTGCTGGGTGGTTCCATTATACCGTTGATGAGTTTAGTCAATATGTTTCAATCATGACGAAGGATGATGCGGTTGAACATTTATTTCGTGTAATAACCGGACTGGATTCGTTGATTAAGGGTGAGCCGCAGATCCTTGGTCAGATAAAGGATGCATTTCAAGTAGCTACTGCCGAAAAAACAACGGGTGTAATCTTAAATCACCTATTTCGGCAAGCAATTACTTTTTCAAAAAAGATGCATACTAAATACCGGGTGAGCGAATTGGCGCAATCGTCAGGGCAAGCAGGATTACACCAGATCAAGACCGATTTTGGTTCGCTTAATGGTAAAACGCTGGCGGTAATTGGGCTGGGACATATCGGTAAGCATACAGCCTATAATGCAAGCAACATGGGCTTTAGCAAGGTGTTCTTGTTGAATCGGACTGACAGTAAAGCGCAACAACTTGCAGAAGAATTGCAAGGGGTAGTTGAGGCACGCCCCTTTACCCAATTAACGTCAGTCGTGGAGAATGTCGATGCAGCTATTTTTGCTGCTACGGTAAAGCAGCCACTATTTAGGGTGCAGAAAAGACTCCAGACAGTGATTGTTGATTTAGGTGTGCCACGGAATGTTGCCCTTACAGGTACGGTGCCTAAATACTATGATATTGATCATTTGCACCTGATTTTAAACTCTAACGATGAAAAGCGTCGAGAAATGATTCAGAAGATTGCTGCTGAGATTCCGCAAGAGGTTCAGGATTTTTATCTATGGGAAAAACAGTTACATATCGTTCCGGTAATTAAGGGGCTTCGTGAACATTCATTAAAAATTGAAGGCGAAGCATATGATAGTCTTCTCCGTAAATTACCAGAACTAAATGCCCATGAGCGCAAGGTGATTAGTAAGCATATGAAGAGCATTATTAACCAAATGATTAAGAGGCCGATTAAAGAAATCAAAGAATTATCGGTAACACCAGGAGCAACTGCAGATATTAACTTCTTCTGTAAGATCTTTGGCATGGACAATCTAAAAGTGGAGAATCAAAAAAATGGTAACTAAAGTAATTGTTGGCAGTCGGAAAAGTAAACTGGCTATGGCCCAAACTAAAATAGTGATTGCAACTCTTAAAAAGAAATTCCCCAATATTGAGTTTGAAATAAAAAACGTTGTAACTGAGGGTGACCGTAATCAACACGCTAGCTTAGCAAAAATTGGTGGGAAAGGCGTTTTTGTGAAAGAAATTGAAGATGAGTTAAAAGATGGAACAATTGATTTTGCAGTGCATAGCTTAAAAGATGTGATGCCTACGCTCCCTGATGAGTTAATATTAGGGGCGTTTCCTAAACGAGTTTCTCCTTATGACTGTTTAGTTAGTCATAGTAAATTTGCGAGCTTAGATGATCTTCCTTATGGGGCGCGAATTGGCACGAATAGTTTACGCCGCCAAGGACAATTGTTATGCGTTCGACCTGATTTAATAATTGTACCGATTAGGGGAAATATAGATACCAGGTTGAAAAAAATCGATACGGAAAACCTAGCGGGAGTTATTTTAGCTGAGGCAGGATTAGCACGGTTGAACGTTGACTTGAGTAGCTATCATGTTTTAAGTTTACGGAAATACATTGTGCCAGCAGTGGGACAGGGATGCTTAGCAATTGAGTGTCGAAAAAATGATCCAAAAATTCGCCAATTGCTCAACCAAATAAATGACCAAAAGTCTGCTTATTGTGTAAAAGTCGAGCGTGAATTTATGCGGGAATTAGGTGGAAGCTGTAACTTTCCGATTGGTGGTCACGCTTATTCTCAGGGAGAGCAAATCCTTTTTGATGGTTTAATCGCTTCCCCGAATGGTGAACATGTTATTAAAGAATCAGGGGTACCTGCCAATAAGCTTGGAGTCGGTAAAATGGTTGCCGATCAATTATTGGCGAAGGATAAATTTGGAATTATTGAAGGAGAGTAGTAATCATGTTGCAATTTGATCGTCATCGTCGTTTACGGACAAGCGCTGCAATGCGTGATTTAGTACGGGAGAATCACCTGAATAAGGATGATTTAATTATGCCGGTATTTGTTGATGCAACAATTAATGGTCGGGAAGAAATTTCATCGATGCCAGGGATTTATCGTTACAGTTTAGATTCAATCCTTGATGAAATTAAAGAAATAGTTGAACTTGGTATTAAGTCAATTATTATTTTTGGTGTTCCCGAAAAGAAAGATGAAGTCGGAACAGGAGCTTGGGAAGACAATGGGATTGTTCAACAAGCAATTCGATTAATCAAAAAGAACTATCCAGAATTAATCATTATTGCTGATACATGCTTATGCGAATACACGAGTACTGGACATTGTGGAATTCTCAAGGATGGTGTTGTCTTAAATGATGAATCATTAGAATATCTTACTCGCACAGCGGTTAGTCAAGTAGCTGCAGGAGCTGATATTATCGCTCCATCAAACGCAATGGACGGGTATGTAGCAGCTATTCGGCAGGGCCTTGATGACGCAGGTTTTAAGAATACACCAATTATGTCTTATGCAGTGAAGTATGCTTCATCATTCTACGGACCTTTCCGTGATGCAGCTGATGGGTCACCTAAGGAAGGCCCTAAAGATCGCAAAACTTATCAAATGGATCCGGCAAACCGCTTAGAAGCATTACGGGAAGTTGCCAGTGATGAAAAAGAAGGCGCCGACTTTGTAATGGTTAAGCCAGCAATGGCCTTCTTGGATGTTATGCGTGAAGTTCGTGACCACACCCTATTACCGCTTGTTGCATATAATGTTTCTGGTGAATATGCGATGGTCAAAGCTGCTGCGGCTAAGGGGTGGATTAATGAAGATCAAATTGTTTATGAAAGTTTAGTAGGGATGAAGCGGGCAGGTGCCGACTTGATTATTACTTACTTTGCTAAAGATGTTGCCAAAAAGCTTTAATTTGTTAGGTGGGTTTATTTTGACTAAATTAAATACAACAAAATCAAAGGCTGCTTTTAAGGAAGCCCAAAAGTATATGCCAGGCGGGGTAAATAGTCCTGTTCGAGCATTTAAAAATGTTGGTGGAGATCCTTTGTTTATCGACCATGGCAAAGATGAATACATTTATGATATTGATGGCAATAAGTACATTGATTATGTTCTTTCTTGGGGACCGCTAATTTTAGGGCATGCAGATGATCATGTGGTTGTTGAATTAACTAAGGCGGCTGCAAAAGGAACAAGCTATGGGGCACCAACCATACAAGAGACTGAACTGGCCAAAATCGTTAATAAGATTATGCCATCAATTGAAATGATTCGAATGGTCTCATCAGGAACAGAAGCAACAATGAGTGCAATTCGACTTGCTAGAGGATATACGCACCGCAAGAAGATTGTTAAATTTATTGGTAACTATCATGGACACAGTGACTCATTGCTTGTTGACGCAGGATCTGGATTAGCAACATTTGGAATTAATACTTCTCCTGGTGTTCCTGACGATTTAGCTTATGATACTCTTACGGTTGCATATAATGATGTTGCGGGAGTAAAGAAGCTTTTTGCAGAACATGGTGACGAAATTGCCTGCGCGATTGTTGAACCGGTTGCAGGAAACATGGGGGTAATTCCTGGAACGCAAGAATTTTTGCAAACGTTGCGTGAAGTTACCTCTGACCATGGGGCGCTTTTGATTTTTGATGAAGTTATGTCGGGTTTCCGAGCAGCTTACCATGGTGTTCAAAGTCTTGTTGATATTACACCCGATTTAACGACCCTTGGTAAAGTAATCGGTGGAGGCCTACCGGTTGGTGCATTTGGTGGTCGTCACGAAATTATGGAAAAAATTACACCAGCAGGAGATATTTATCATGCTGGAACACTATCAGGTAATCCATTGGCAATGACTGGTGGAATTAGTACCCTAGAGCAATTATCACCAGCTGATTACCTTGAGATGGATAAAAGGGTAGCGGCTTTAACTGATGGAATTAAAAAAGCTGCTGATAAATATGGTATCCCAATGACGGTTCATCATGTCGGAACAATGTGGAGTTATTTCTATAACAGCAACCCGATTAATAATTTTGATGATGTTAAGGCCTGTGACCAAGAATTGTTTAAGAAGTGCTTCTGGGAATTATTAGCACATGGTGTATATGTTGCACCATCGCAATTTGAGACTAACTTTATCTCAACCAAGCACACAGATGAGGACATTGAAAAGACAATTGCAGCATTTGATGCAGCATTTAATGCGGCAACCAAGTAAATAAAATATTTAAAAGGCTGTGGCAATGATTGTCACGGCCTTTTTTGAAAAGAGTGAAAAAATGGGGAATAGTGGTTTAACTTTCGTGTTGGGTGGCGCGAAAAGCGGTAAATCTGAGTTTGCGGAACGTTTATACTCAAGAGATGAGCGGGTATGCTACATTGCAACAGGAGTCGTAAAAAATCCAGACGGTGAAATGCAGCTACGAATTAAGCGTCACCAAGCCCGGCGTTCAGATAAATGGCTAACTCACGAACAATATCAACATATTGATAAGCTTATTAATGAGCATCAACAAGACGGGTACTTATTAGATGATGCCATTATGCTAGTTACTAATCTTTTTTATGACTTAGTCTTGGCAAAAACAACGCCTGATAAGATTGATGAATATTTAGAAGCAGCATCAATGCAAGAATTGGCAGTGATTCGGACAAAAATTCTTGATAATTGGCAACGAATCTTAACTGCTTGCAAGGATAATAAGCAATCAATGGTGATTGTCAGTGATGAAGTTGGGCTAGGAATAGTGCCAGCTACAAAACAAACACGTATTTTACGTGACCTATATGGTGAAGTTAATCAGCTAATTGCTAAGGCTGCAGATGATGTTTATTTCGTAGTCAGTGGTATTCCACAAAAATTGAAGTAGGTGACGTGATGATTGATGCATTAATTTTATTTGGCCAGTTTTTTACAAAATTAAATATCCCGATTCCGATTAACGATGCAACTAATAAATTTAAGACAAGTATTCAATATATTACTCTTTTTAGTTTTTTACTAGGTTGGATTGAAGGATTAATTTTCTGGGGATTTACCTATATTTTTCCATTATGGTTTGCGTGGCTGCTCTATTGGGTTACTGATGGCTTATTAACGGGTGGTTTTCATTTAGATGCTTTAGCTGATACTGCCGATGGTTTCTTTTCATCACGAACTACTGACAAGATTTTTGCCATTATGAAAGATAGTCGCCTTGGAACAATGGGAAGTTTGGCGTTGCTTTATTACTACCTTTTAGTAATAGGCTTAGGGGTTATTATCATTCCGTTCTTAAATTTGTTTCACATGGTTTTATTGACAGTTTGTTTAACGATGCTAACCAAAACAGGATTGTCACTATTATTTTATAAAATGGTTTATCCGGGAAATAAAAAGGGCCTTTCTAACATCTGGCTTGGAATAAAGCCCTGGCGAATTGTCGTTGCGCAAATATTTTCAATTATTGTGATTACAATTTGTTTTTCGTGGCAAGGGTTAGTTAGTTATGCCATGATCCCGCTAATAGCAATTTTTTATCGGCGAAAGGTGACAAGGATTTTAGGCGGAACACCAGGTGATACTTTAGGAGCATTTGCTAGTCTATCACCACTGATATTCTTATTTACTCTTACTATTTTAATGAGGTTAGGAAGATGAAACTAATATTAGCTCGGCATGGAGAGACCGAATTTAACCGATTAAAAAAATTTTATGGAACGACCGATGTTAGTCTTGATGAACAAGGACAAACGCAGGCAAAACTTTTGGCGACAAAAGTAAATAAATTACACCCAACGTTATTTGTCCAAACAAATCTTAAAAGGACCGGGCAAACGTTACAGCCACTTAAAAGGCTTCGTCCTGCGATTCCGACAGTTACTTTACCGGATTTAGCTGAAAAAGGATTTGGTAATTGGGAAGGATTAGATGCTGACGAGATTGCAGTACGTTATCCGGCTGAATGGAAGAAGTGGTTAGCGGCACCTTTATCGTATACGCCACCGACAGTTGAAGCATTTAGTGATTTTAAGGAACGTGTCCATTACGGTCTGCAATGGTTACTTGGCCATACGATGGAAAATGATGTTGTGTTTTGTGTGGCCCATTTGGGAACAATCAGGTTAATTTATCAAGAACTTGTCGATTCAACGGCTGATTTCTATTCACTGGATTTTAAGGCGGCTTGTTATAGTACTTTGACTATCAAAAATGGGCTCGTTCAGAATTGGCAGCTTAATATATAGGAGGGCTGATTTATGGCAATTTTAATTACTTATCCGAAAAATAAAATCCCGGTTTATTGGCGGATGAAGTTAGAACAAAAAGATGATGTAATTTATTTTCCGTTTCGGGTTTTAAAAGCAGTTAAATTAACAGCAACAGACCAGCAAAAACTTCAAGAAAGCAAAGCGTTAGCAATAACCAGTATTTTTGGAGCACAAGTCTTTGGTAAGTATTTGCGGAAACTGAATCCAACTGCGCCAATCTATGTCTTAAGCGCGAAAATAAAGGACGTCTTGACAGAAAAGGTTAAAAATCCCATTCGTATCGCAAGGGCAGAAAACCGCACCGCCTTAGTGGCTGACTTAAAAAATGATCAAGTTACTGATGTTTGCTGGCTTATTGGTGATAAGGCGGCAAAATATTATTCTGATTATTACGGACAAAAAATCGTGATCTACACAAATACTTGGGATCAAGTCCATGAGGGGAAAGCTCTTAAAATTTTCTTAAAGCAACGAATAACCAGTGCGTTAGTGACTAGCAGCTCTAATTTTGACCGGATGTATGAGGTGATGACAAGGGTCGACAGTAATGAATATCGTAGAATTAACTACTATGTTCTTGGAGCAAGTACGGGTAGCTATATACAACAAAAAGGACTTAAAGTGATCTTACCTGATAGCAAAGAAAGGGTCCTAGAAAATGTATTAAATAACTTATGGCACTATGAGAGGGAACATTAAAATGAAATATAACGAGATACAGCTGTTGCCCTTAGATAAAGTCAGCATGCAAGCAATGCAGGATAAAATAGATAATTTAGCAAAGCCGGTAAAAGGGCTGGGACGTTTAGAAGAGTTAGCAGACCATTTAGCAGGAATTTACCGAACGACTGCCTTTGATCTTCGCCCGCGAAAGTGTTTAGTTTTTGCTGCTGATAACGGGGTAGTTCATGAAGGCGTCTCAGCAAGTCCCCAAAAAATTACGGCAATTCAAGCAGTCAATATGATGAATAATCATACAACGGTTGCCGTATTGGCTAAGGCGTTTGACTGCGCACTTCAAGTGTATGATGTGGGCATCAAAGCTGACTTACATTCTCCCTTAGTGAAGGTTCACAAAATTCGCTATGAGACTGGTGATATGTTAAAAGAACCAGCAATGACAATTAGTGAGGCCGAAGAAGCGTTGCAATATGGCTTTGACATGGGGATGCAAGCTTTTGATGAGGGGAATCAAGTAATTGCAACTGGTGAACTAGGGATGGGAAATACGACAGCAGCTTCAGCAATTATTGCTGCACTTTTAGGTAAGAGCGGTCAACAGGTAGTTGGTCGAGGATCTAATATATCCGATAAGCGGTTGGCACATAAGATTGAAGTTGTTAATGCTAGTCTCCAAAGAGCAGGATTGGATAACAAAGAAGGTAATCAAGATCCGCTAAAGGTATTAAGTGAAGTAGGTGCCTTGGAGCTAGGAGCAATGGCAGGGGCGATGCTTGCTGCCGGGGCTAGGCACAAGCCGGTGCTCCTTGATGGCTTTTTATCATATTCCGCTGCCCTTTTAGCTAATACAATTCAACCAGGATTAACAAATTATATGATTCCAACGCATAGGTCGAAGGAACAGGGATCAAAAATTGTGCTTGATGCTTTAGAACTTAATCCATATATTGACATTAATATGTGTGTTGGTGAGGGAAGCGGCGCAATGTTACTTTTACCATGGCTTGATGGAGTAAAAGCCATCTTAACTAATATGAATACTTTGCAAGAAATGAACTTCAACTTTATCCCATAAGTCGATAGCAATAAAGTGCTAGTACAACAAAATAATCTTTTTGTGATTTTTGAATGAGAATATTACGTTAAACGATTGTCAAATATTATTGCTTTTATTATATTATTTCGTCTTTTCTAATGTTTATTTAAATTAAAAATGGATAAAGTTATCTTTTTTAACTGATTATATGAAAAAAGAATATTTATTTGTCAGATTTATCGGAAAGTATTGAACTACAGTGAAAGTAATTGTAATTTTAAAATGTGATAATTATAACGCTTTCATTGATGGTTGATATAGGAGGAAAATACTTTATGAAAAAAGCTAAAGTGCTCGGAAACTTATTGGTTATGTTTTTGGCATTTTTTGTCTTAACAGGATATACAAATAAGAACGAGAAAAGTAACGATACAATTAAGGTTACGTACACGATAAAAGAAGGGAAAAAGACTGTTGATACTAAAAAGACTACCTTGAAGAAAAACGACAAGGTAATCGTTGGCTTAAAGAAGAATTGGAAAGTTAAAGAAGCAAAGGGATTTATTACTTCAATTGATGGTAAAAAGGAAAATCAAAAAAAGGGTATCTATTGGACTTATACTGTAAATGGTAAGTCTGTTAATAAATTGGCTAACCAGCAAACCTTGAAAAATAATGATAAAGTCCAATTTACCTTAGATAAGGCGGAATAAAAATGAAATCGCGTACGCAGGTTATAAGCAAACATAATCAAGTAAAGCGAATGACATTGATTGCAATGCTTGCGGCGTTAGGGACGGTTTTGCGAGTATTCAAGATTATCCCAATCCCTAATGTTCAGCCAGTAACCGATATGATTATGATTGCAACATTAATGTTAGGAATAGGTTTTGGAATATCGTTAGCGATGATGATTATGATTTTATCAAACTTATTACTGGGTTTTGGAATCTGGACGGTTCCGCAAATTTTGGCATATGCGGTTTGTGTGATTACGGTAGCAGGCCTAGCTAAGATAACCCCATTAAAGAAACATTTTACGTTGCAATTAATTTTAGCTACTTTCTTAGGCTTTGAATATGGATTTGTAGTTAGTCTAGGAATGTCGATTTATGGTGGCTGGGCAGCTTTCTTGGCATATTGGCTGAGTGGGTTACTATTCGACTTCTATCATGCAATTGGTAATTTTGGTTGCTACTTTATTTTATATAAGCCGTTAACTGTTGCATTTAAGCATTATTTACAACAATCATAATTATTAAAAACTTTAAATTACGAAAACCACCTAGTTAGTAATTCTAAAATTACTAGTTAGGTGGTTTTTAGATTGCCTAAATAATTAGTCGCTTCCAAATATAACGGCTTTAAGCTGGTGAAAAATTAACCAACCTTTACAGGGGTATCAGCCTCTTTGCCATTAATTAACTTGCAATTATTATCAAAAGCTTTAATTACCATATTGCGAACGGCGTGGGTAGTGTAGAAAGCAGTATGTGGTGTAACTAATACATTTGAACGATCGATTAAATCCTTCAACCGCTTGTCTGGGAATTCTTTTCCGCGCCAGTCTTCGTTAAAGATTCCAACTTCATCCTCATAAGTATCCATTACAAAGCCAAAGATTTTACCGCTATCAAGACCTGCGATGACTGCGTCAGTATCAACCAATGCCCCACGGGAGCAGTTAACGATAACAACATTGTCTTTCATCTTGGCAATTGAGTCACGATTGATCATATGGAAGTTTTCTTTAGTTGCTGGTACATGCAGGGAAATTACATCAGCTTGAGCATAAAGGTCATCAAGACTGTCAACATAATATCCTTGTTTCTTCAACTCTGGATTTTCAAATGGATCGTATGCAATTACTTTTGCCCCGAAACCTTCCATTATTTGCATGTAAACACGACCGATATGACCAGTTCCAATCACTCCGACAGTTTGATCACGAACTTCGCGCCCAATTGTAGGTGCCCACCGAAGATCACCATTAGCAATCTTTTCGTCTAGGACTTTAGTTTGGCGTAAAATACGGGCAGTTTGGATTGCAGCGTGTTCTGCGATGGCGTTTGGTGAGTATACCGGAACGTTAGTAATTTCAAAACCAAGTTCTTTTGCCTTAGCCATGTCGATGTTATCAACCCCGACATTTCGTAAAGACATCTTAGTAATTCCTTCATCAGCAAGTGCTTGAAGGGTATCAGCAGTGTAATCGAGTTGCTGGTAGACAACGACCCCATCGGCCCCTTTAGCCTTTTTTGCAGTTGCTGGAGTTAATAATTCACTAGTATATTCTACTTCTACATCGGGATGACTTTCAGCCCATTCTTTAACATAAGGTTCTTCATCTTTTCGAATACTAAAAGCAAAAATCTTTTTTGCGCCATTAGAAGGATTAGTGTTAGCAGATTGAGACAATACTTGTTTAACGATTTTCTTAACTAATTCTGGATTAACGTCCATTTCAGCCATAATACATAACCTCGTTTCTCTGCAAGGAGACGTGACTCTTTGCGTAAATAAATAAACTACATCTACATTCTATATTATATTAAATAACTAGGTAAACGCTGTCAAATAGTAATAAACGTTTACTTAATAACAATTAGTATCGTTGGTTAGACCACAAGCTATATGGAAAAGTTATTAATTATTCTTAACAAATTATTGCCTTTTTATCCATTTGCAATTTTATCTAAACTGAGTAATATAGATAAAGTTAGGTACCAAACGATCTGTGCGAAGGGGATGAACAATAATGACAGGTCACGATGAACTGATAAAAGAACTATTTTCATTTTCTAGTGAGCTTCACCAAAAGACTGTGCAAGCGCACCAGGCACATAGCACGTTTATCGGGCGCGGTAAAATTTTATGTTTGTTGGCAAAGCATGACTATATTTATCAAAATCAGCTTGCTAAATTTGCCAAAATAAAACCGGGATCATTAACACAAATATTAGAAAAGATGGAGACTGACCATTTGATTATTCGGAAGCGTGATCAACGTGATCGGCGGCTAATATATGTGAAACTAAGTCATGAAGGCAAAAAGCAATTAGCAAGGAATGAACAGTACCACAGAGAGTTTCAAGAGTTTATGACGGCACCATTATCCGAAGCGGAGATTGAACAATTTATTTCAACGCTAAAAATATTGCGGGGCCGATTTAATGAATATATTAAGCAAAAGGAGATGGGAAAAAAGTGATCCGAATAGCACGAAAAAATTTAGCCGTCTGGGCAACCCTCGGGGCAGTTTTCTTCTTACTGATTCAGGTTTCATGTGACTTGTACTTACCAACTGTAACTGCCGATTTGGTCAATCAAGGAATTGTCCAAAAGGATATGGGAGTAATTTGGAATAGGGGCATCAAAATGTTGATTGTTGCGGCTATCGGTTTAGTTGCAGCAGGACTTAACGTTTATTTTGCAGCTACCCAGTCAATGAAGGTCGGTGAGAAATTAAGAAGTCAAATTTATCACAAAGTTTTACGCTTCTCTAATCAGGAAATGGATGAATTTGGTGACTCTTCTTTAATTACTCGTTCAACTAATGATATTGTGCAAATTCAAAACGTGATGGTCCAAATGTTACGAATGATGTTGCAATCACCTGTAATGCTAGTGGCAGCGTGCGTTTTAGCGTATACACGCGAGCCACAATTGACAAAAATTTTCTTCATTAGTTTGCCCGTTTTAGCGGTAATTGTGATGGCAGTCATGTATTTTGCAGTGCCGCTCTTTAAAAGTATTCAGAAGAAGACTGATCGAATTAACCTAATCTTTCGCGAAGGCCTAACTGGAGTGCGAGTAATTCGGGCATTTCGTCAAGATGACCGTGAGCAGGCGCGTTTCAAGGAGGCCAATGAAGACTATACGCACACAGGTATTAAAGCCTTCACGATTGTTTCAACTCTTTTCCCTGTTGTAACCCTAATCCTGGGGATGACAAATGTTGCTATTATTCTGCTTGGTGGACATTTGGTTGCCGATATGAGTATGCAAGTTGGTGATTTGATTGCCTTTATGACCTATGCTACTCAAATTATGATTAGTTTTATGATGCTTTCGATGATTTTTGTTTTTGTTCCCCGGGCTTCTGCATCGGCTGCTCGTGTCAATGCGGTTTTAGACCAACCGATTAGTATTCATAACGCTCCTGAAACTGACCAGAAAAAGATCAATGCAGGTGAGCCAGCATCCCTTGTATTTAAAAATGTTGATTTTCGTTTTAACGGAGCTGAGCGTCTGGCACTAAAAAACTTGAATTTTAAAGTAACAGCGGGACAAACATTGGCAATTATTGGTGGAACTGGTGCTGGTAAGTCAGCATTGGTTAATTTGATTCCACGTTTATTTGATGTTGAGCGTGGTGAGATCATGGTAGACGGGGTTCCGGTCAAAAAGCTCAGCCAGCATGATCTACATGAAGTAATATCGATAACCCAACAGCAAGCGGTCCTCTTTAGTGGAACAATTCGCTCTAACTTGCGATTTGGCTATGATAAGGCGAGTGATGATCAGATGTGGCATGCCCTTGAGATCGCTCAAGCAGCTGATTTTGTTCGCGAAGCAGGAGGATTAGATGCTGTTGTTGAACAAAACGGGAGTAATTTTTCTGGTGGACAACGGCAGAGACTAGCAATTGCACGGACAATTATTAAGCCTGCTTCGATTTATATATTTGATGATTCGTTCTCAGCCCTTGACTTTGAAACTGATGCTAAATTGCGGGCTGCTTTAGCCAAAGACCCCCAAATTCAGCAAGCAGTAACAGTGATTGTAGCGCAACGAATATCAACCGTGGTGGATGCAGATCAAATTATTGTCTTAGATGAAGGGCGAGTGGTCGGTCAAGGAACGCACCAGGAATTAAAAGCTAATAATAAAACATATCAGCAAATAATTAACTCCCAAGTGGAGAAAGGAGATGTTGAACGTGCGTAGAGGACCACGAGTACCAGAGCAAGCCCAACATTTCTGGCCAACGACCAAACGTTTAATTGCTTACTTGCGACCATGGCGTGGCGGGGTAATCGTTTCGATTATTTTAGCGATTGTCTCGGTTATCCTTTCAATTTTAGCTCCTAAAATTCTTGGGGAAGCTACTACTATTATTTATAACGGAATGCTAAAAGGGTATGCTGAGATAAAGGCTGGTACGCATTTAACGACTTTACCAATCGATTTTAGCCGTATTTGGCAAATTGGGATTACAGTTATTCTGTTGTACCTTTTTTCAGGATTATTTAGTTTCCTCCAGCTTCAAATTATGACCAGAGTATCGCAACGAGTAGTTTATAACTTGCGGCAAGATTTTGAAGAAAAGATGCGGCGGGTGCCAATTAAGTATTATGATACGCATAATAATGGGGATATTATGAGCCGCATGGTTAATGATATGGATAATATCGCCGGAACCCTACAGCAAAGTCTTATTCAAATTATTACTAGTGGATTAACGTTGGTTGGGGTTTTAATCTTAATGCTGACAATTAGTTGGAAACTGACGATTATTGCCTTAATCACGATTCCTTTAAGTATTTTAGTAGTCGCTTTTGTTGCACCGACTTCGCAACGCTTATTTGGTCGGCAACAGGCAGCACTTGGTAAGATTAATGATCAGGTAGAAGAAACTTATGCAGCCCATACAATTGTCCGGACCTTCAATAAAGAACAGGATGAAGAAGCGGAATTTAATAAGCGCAATCATCGTTATTACCAGTCAGCATGGAAAGCTCAATTCTTTTCTAGTCTGATGATGCCAATGATGGTGTTTATCCGTAATGTCGGCTACTTGGTGGTTGCTGTTGTAGGAGCAATTCAAGTAATCCATGGGCAAATCACTCTTGGTAATGTGCAAGCATTTTTGCAATATACAAACCAATTTTCACAACCAATTGCGCAAATTGCAAACCTTAGTAACACAATTCAGCAAACAGTTGCTTCTGCTGAACGGATTTTTGCAGTATTGGATGAGCCAGAGATGGATACAGAAATTAAAGATGTGCCGGCATTGACTAGCAACGATACTCCCAAAGTTGAATTTAAGGATATTAAGTTTAGTTATACAGACGAACCGCTTATTCAAGACTTTAACCTTAAAGCTCCTCGGGATACGATGGTGGCAATTGTTGGACCAACGGGAGCTGGGAAGACCACAATTATCAACTTACTGGAACGTTTTTATGATCCGCAAGGTGGTCATATTTACTTGGATGGTAAGGATACCCGCTCAATGACTCGGGAGGCCCTGCGAAAACATATTGCAATTGTTCTCCAAGATACGTGGTTATTCACGGGAACAATTTTTGAAAATATCAAATATGGCAATGAAAAAGCAACTGCTGAAGAGGTTTATCACGCTGCTAAGATGGCCCGGGCGGATGCCTTTATTCGTGAATTGCCGGATGGATATCAGACAGTCTTAGATGAATCGGCATCTAATATCTCTCAAGGGCAGCGTCAATTATTAACGATTGCGCGGGCATTTTTAGCGGACCCTGAAATCCTGATTTTAGATGAGGCAACAAGTTCTGTTGATACGCGAACAGAGGTATTGATTCAGGAAGCGATGAATGCGTTACAACAAGAACGAACAAGTTTTGTTGTGGCACACCGGTTATCGACTATTCGTAAGGCCGACCAGATTGTTGTTGTTAATCATGGAAAAATTATTGAAACTGGTAATCATGAATCATTAATGAATCAAAAGGGCTTCTATGCAGCGCTTTATAATAGTCAATTTGCAGGAAGCAATTAAAGCACCTCATGATCCCGTCATAACAAATTAATTCAACTAAAAAAGCCGTTAGCGTTCACATTTTGCGAATACTGGCGGTCTTTTTAAATGGGTATACACTTTATTTCGGAGATGATACAACATATGGTAGAAAAAAAGGAACCGTAATGAATTGCGTCATCATCACGATTCCTTTAATTTAAAAAATTTAGTTATAGGTTTTTGTCAATTTTAAAGGTCAATTTAGAAAGTTCAAGACCATGCATAACAAGTTCTGCCATTAGATTCTTCGTACGTTTAGCCATCTCGGCGACCATTTCATGGGTCTTTGCGCTTAGAAAATCATTAACTTCAGAAGCGGACATTCCTTCTACTTGCGGGGCAACCTGATTAACCCAGCGGTAAAGGTATTCACGGGCATCCTTTAGGTAGTCCAGGTCTTCTTTGGAGAACTCAGCGTGGTGTGATTCAACAATCATTGAAAGTGCTCGGTACATCCAGTAAGCACTCTTAAGATCCATATTGAGCTTCTCTGGTGTTTCCCGATAGCTGACATCGATATCTTCGGCATTACCAAAGAATGGGACATATGGCGTAAAGGTTGGAACCCCAAAACTCATCCACATAATGGTTGAAGCAGCTGCTGGTAAGTCATTTCGGACTTGGAGAATATGTGAATTTTGTGTCCGGTTTAAGGAAATTGGCCGGAATAATTGTTTTTCTTGGTCGGTTCCTTCATGGCCCAACGGATCGTATGGTGTACCTTGGTAGTGACTGCTAAGAATCTTTTCAACATCTTCAAGGGTAATCCGATGGTTAGTTTGCATGATAAATGGGATATCAAAATCTAAGGGATCAAAGTCAACGCTTGGATTTAAAACTTTATGACCATACCATTGCCGCGGTGTATTGTAATGCTGGTCAAAAATATCAGCAGTTCCAAAGATGTGGCGGAAGTCCCATCCATATTTATCGGGGTTCAAGTGATTTTTAGCAACGAATTCCTGAATACCGTCAGACCACATAAAGTTATCGGAATCATTGAAGTCAACTTGTTGAATGGCAACACGGTTCCCAGTTACAGCGTAAGCATCATCAGGAATTCGTTGAGCGACCCAGTGATGACCTGTCACAATTTCCATATACCAGACATCGTTTTTATCGCTGAAAATGATTCCGTTACCTTCAGCAGAGCCATATTTAGCAATTAATTTACCGAGATAGGCAACGCCATCCCGAGCACTATCGATAAATGGCAGGGTGGCAGCGACAACAAGGTCTTCGTTAATTCCAGTCTCAGTGTTAAGGGGATCACAGGCTAAGACCCGTTCATTGGCGTAAACACTTTCGGTAGCGCTCATTCCAACATTTTTTTCATTAAATCCGCTTTCGTCAAAGACCCCCTCGGTTCGATAATCGACGTTTGGCGTTCCTTGATAACGGTAACCGTCAGCCGGGCGGTCAACAACACACTTGTTAAGGTATGCCTTTACCTGATTAGGATGGTTGTGATATGCCGGGTAAGTAACGAAACGTTGGGGTGTTAACGGACCAAATGTATCGTCATTACGAGCAGCCATCGTCGAACCATCGATAGTGGCATTGCGTCCGACTAAGACGGTAGTACAGGCGGATAGATTCTTCTTCATTTTGTCAGGACCTTTCTATATAACCTTTAATATTAAACTATAATAATAAGTTTAGTCTTCAATACTAGGTGGGTCAATTACTAAGAAATTACTTTTGCTCCAAATCGGCAAAAGTTGCATGGACTAAGTTAGCTAAATCCTTGGCGTTTAACTTAACTGATCGCCCGACTTTGCCTGATGACACATAAATTTCGCCCTGTTCTTTTGCCTCATTATCGATAAAAATTGGGTATTGAAACTTTTCGAAAATACCAACTGGCGTGTTGGCGCCGTGAACATAACCAGTTGTTTTTAGTAAATCTTTTAACGGAACCATGTTTACTTTTTTATTTCCAGAAACTTTTGCCAATTTCTTTTCATCAAGGTGGGTATCGACAGGGATTACGCCTACCAATGGTCCGGTAACATTTCCAGAGAGAACGAGTGTCTTATAAATGACGTGCTCATCTACGCCGGTATGGTCAACGCTCATTGTCCGGACATCACCGTCCTGGTGAGTTGGAAACTCAGCCTGTTCATAGGGAACCTTGTTTTTATCAAGAATTTGTTCAACTTGTGTTTTTTTCATTTTGCTTTTTTTATTCTTTTTACTCATGATTTTCCTCCTAAAATCATCTGGGACGCACCAATCTTTTATAAAAAGATCCCAATTTTAAATAGGTCTGCTATACTTAAAGTGTATCTTAAAATTCGAATTAGTTAAATCCGAGGAGTTAATTAGATGGCAGATTTAGTATATCGCTCAGTAATGCGTGATATAAAACAAAAAATTTTGGATAATAAATATCCCAAGATGCGCCTCCCTGATGAACGAAGCTTAAGTGATATTTATCAGGTGAGCCGCAGTTCAATTAAACGGGCATTAGGGGTCCTCGCGCAGCAAGGGATTATCTTTAAAAAACGCGGTGCTGGAACTTTTATTAACCCGCTCTACTTAAAAAACCAATCGTTATTTCACTATGAAGGTAGTAATTTGGGGGTTACTGACAGTTTTCAACTTGATGGCAAGAAGCAAAGTATTAAACTGCTAAATTACCAGGTTGTCCCAGCAAATAAAGAGGTTCAAGAAGAATTGTTCCTCAGTGATAATGATTTTGTTTATCAGATTAAACGGTTACGACTAATTGATGACCAGCCCTTTATGATTGAAACTGGCTTTATCCCAATTAAAATTACCCCGACCTTATCACCAGAAGTAGTAAATGGCTCCATTTTTAATTATTTAGAAGATATGATGGGAAAAAGAGTGACAAAATCATTTATGACAATCGGTGTGTCTCCTTCAACTGCAGAAGACCAAGAGTTGCTAAAATTAACAGCAACTGAGCCAGTTGGAACGATTGAAGGAATCTTTTTCTTAGATGATGGAACCCCGTTTGAAGTATCGAATATGCGGATTCACTATAAGTATATGAAATATAGTACCTTTGTTAGTTTAGATCAAGAAAGCTAGTTGGCAATAAAAGTGACCATGGATTAATGGCGCTTTTATTTTTGTTTTGTTGCACCAATTAGCAGATTTGTCTGGTCTTTAATCATGGTCCACAGCAAATGAAATCCATATGCTGATAAGAAAGAAAGGATAATTGTCAATAATACAAGAGAAGGGAAAATGATTGCGAGCGAAAGGTGCAGTCTTAAATGGTTCAATAATTGCCAACACCAGTAGAGCCAAAAAACATGACTGAGGTAAGCACGATAGGCGTAGAGTGCAACCCAGTGAATAAGTGGTAACCATTGATTACGTTTTTTTTGAAAGTTAAGCATCAAGGTAGCGATAAGGCTGATGGTAGCTAGATTATAGAAAATCATTGAGGGCAGGTAATACGGGGCGTTGGTAAGCTTGACCGGTAATCCGTAACTAAAAAAGTTGATTGTAACAATATAAAAGAGGATTAGCCAAAGAATAACTTGCATTAGCCAGTGACGCATTAAAAATGGTGCTAATTGGGATCGAAATTGCCATAGTAAAGTTCCAGCGACTGCATAGATTAAGAAACTAATAAATAGACGGTCAAAATAATAAAATTGTTCTTTTAATGGACCATGAAATATTTGCAAGTCATAGCTATAAAACCAAACACCTTCTAAGAGTAATGTTCCGCAAAATATACTAATAGCCCTGTGAGGATGATGGGCAACTAACCGTGCTAGCCACCAAAAGAGGGGCATTAAAATAATGAATTGGAGCATCATGGTGTTATACCACAAGTGCGGGGCAGCATTGCCGTTAATAAACTGCCAACAGAACCCTTGCCAATTATGGTAATGATAATGCTGCTGCAGTTGCGGGAGAAATAATAGATAAATAAATGTCCACCAAATAGTGGGGATAAATAAAATATGCCAGCGATTATGGATAAAGTGAGGGTATTCTAGGATGCTTGCCTGAGGATGCGTCCGCGTGGTTGAATAAAGAATGCCGAAGATAAAAGCAGGGGCACTGAATTTGACCGTTTCATAAATTCCGCCAAAGAAAAATTGCTGACTAATTGATGGATTCGTGTTCATTACAAAACTGATAACGGATTGAATAATAACGGCAAATACTGCCATCATCTTTTCAAAATCTCCAATATCAGCCCCTGCTAAATTATTAGATTGTTGCAAAATATTCCTCTTTTCGCAAAAAAATTTTAACTTTTTTAAGTATACATCGTTATTATTAGAGGGAGATAGGAAGCAGTAAATAAGCAGGAATTTGCAGTCTTGGTAGATATGAGAAAGTTAAAGAACAGCTTAAGAAGATTAATTTTTTGTAATTGGACCGTATCAATTTGTAAAAAGGTTGACTTTTTGAAAAAACAGTTTATCATTAACATTGTAAATTTAATGATTTACGTTATGTTGTTAGAAAGCACAGGACGTATTGATTTATATAGAAGGAGTGTTTATTAGAATGGCAGTAGATTACGATTCCAAGAAGTACTTGGAAAGTGTTGATGCTTACTGGCGTGCAGCTAACTACCTTTCAGTTGGTACATTGTTCTTAATGGGTGACCCATTATTACGTCAACCATTAAAGGCTGAAGACGTTAAGCCTAAGCCAATTGGTCACTGGGGTACTATTGTTCCTCAAAACTTCATTTACGCACACTTAAACCGTGTTATTAAGAAGTACGACCTTGACATGTTCTACATCGAAGGTTCAGGTCACGGTGGCCAAGTTATGGTTAACAACTCATACTTGGATGGTTCATACACTGAAATTTATCCTGAATACACACAAGACACTAAGGGAATGGCTAAGTTATTCAAGCACTTCTCATTCCCAGGCGGTACTGCATCTCACGCCGCACCTGAAACTCCAGGTTCAATCCACGAAGGTGGGGAACTTGGTTACTCACTTTCACACGGTGTAGGTGCTATCTTAGATAACCCAGATGTTATCGCCGCTGTTGAAATTGGTGATGGTGAAGCTGAAACTGGTCCATTAATGGCATCATGGTTCTCAGACAAGTTCATCAACCCAATCAAGGATGGTGCGGTATTACCAATCATCCAAGTTAACGGATTTAAGATTTCTAACCCTACTATCCTTTCACGGATGAGCGACGAAGAACTTACTAAGTACTTCGAAGGTATGGGTTGGAAGCCATACTTTGTATCAGCTTACAAGGAAGCTGACCGTGATGGTGAATTTGATGGCTACAAGCCACACATGGAAGTTCACGAACAAATGGCTAAGACTATGGATAAGGTTGTTGAAGAAATCAAGGCTATCCAAAAGAACGCTCGTGAAAACAACGATGATTCATTACCACAATGGCCATTAATCATCTTCCGTGCACCTAAGGGTTGGACTGGTCCTACTAAGGATCTTGATGGTAACCCAATCGAAAACTCATTCCGTGCTCACCAAATTCCTATTCCGGTATCACAAGATGACATGGAACACAAGGACTTACTTGTTGATTGGATGAAGTCATACAAGCCAGAAGAATTATTCGACGAAAACGGTCACCCGGTTGCTCTTGTTGAAGAAAACACACCAGAAGGTAACCGTCGTATGGCTATGAATCCTATCACTAACGGTGGTATCGATCCTAAGCCACTTGTATTACCAAATTACCGTGACTTTGCCGTTGACATTCAAACTCCAGGTTCTGTTGTAAAGCAAGACATGCTTGAATGGGGTAAGTACCTCAGCAAGATGGCTGAATTGAACCCAACTAACTTCCGTGGATTCGGTCCTGACGAATCTAAGTCAAACCGTCTTTACGCATTCCTTGACAACCAAAAGCGTCAATGGATGGAAAGCGTTCACGAACCAAACGATGAAAATGTTGCTCCACAAGGTCGGATGATCGATTCACAACTTTCAGAACACCAAGCTGAAGGATTCCTTGAAGGTTACACATTAACTGGTCGTCACGGATTCTTTGCAACTTACGAAGCATTTGGTCGTGTTGTTGATTCAATGCTTACTCAACACATGAAGTGGTTACGTAAGGCTAAGGATCTTTACTGGCGTCACCAATACCCAGCATTGAACTTTGTTGATACTTCAACTGTATTCCAACAAGATCACAACGGTTACACTCACCAAGATCCAGGTCTATTGACTCACTTATTTGAAAAGGAACGTCCAGACCTCGTTAAGGAATACTTACCTGCTGATACTAACTCATTAATGGCTGTATCAAACAAGGCATTCCGTAACCAAGAATGTATCAACCTCTTCGTAACTTCAAAGCACCCTCGTGCACAATGGTTCTCCATTGATGAAGCTACTGAATTAGTTGACAATGGTCTTGGTTACATTGACTGGGCATCTACTGACCAAGGTAGCGAACCGGATGTTGTATTTGCATCAGCTGGTACTGAACCTACTGAAGAAGCTCTTGCTGCTATTGACATTCTTCATGACAACTTCCCTGAATTGAAGATTCGTTACATCAACATCATCGAAATTATGCGTTTGATGAAGACTGACAAGAACCCAGAAGGATTAACTGACGCAGAATTCAACCGTTATTTCACTACGGACAAGCCAGTTATCTTTGCATGGCACGGATTCCGTGACATGATCCAAGCATTGTTCTTCGACCGTGCAAACCGTAATGTTCACATCCACTCATACGAAGAAAATGGTGACATCACCACTCCATTCGATATGCGTGTATTAAACGAACTTGACCGGTTCCACTTAGCTAAGGATGCTATCCAAAACGTACCTGGTTACGAACAAAAGAGTGCTGCATTTGTAGCTAAGATGGACAACATGATTACTAAGCACAACCACTACATCCGTTCAGAAGGTAAGGACTTACCAGAAGTTACTAACTGGACTTGGAAGGGTCTTAAGTAATCAGCTACTGGTTGCTAATTAAACACTTATTAAATATTAAAGAGATCAAGGTTAACTTGGTCTCTTTTTTTATTCTTATTATTTGTAAACTCTTTCATATAAGGATAAACTTTAAATAGAAGGTATTGTTTTTGTCATAAAGGATTGAGGGTGAAGATCATCAGTAAAATACAAACAAGTCCCAAAAAGTTATCTTTTATTTCAATCTACTTTTTAGGCATTAATGGTGTTATTGGTTCCGGAGCTTTCTTGTTACCACAAGTTATTTATAAAGATATGGATTTAGCAAGTGTTCTGGTTTTGCTTTGTGCTGCTATTACAGTTAGTATGGTAGCGTTGTGTTATGCAGATCTTTCTAGTCGGTTTACGGGCTCAGGGGCTGCATGGCTATATTCGTATAATGCATTTGGTCGATTTTGGGGTTATGAACTAGGTATTTTTACATGGTTTCTCGGATGCTGTACGCTTTCGGCGGAAGTTGTTGCATTGTTAACGACTCTTAAAAGTTTTCTGCCAATTTTTAATAATCATTGGGTATATTATGCTTCGGTTTTTGGATTGATATTATTATTTTCAATTATTAATTTCTTTGGGCGTACGATTGTAAAACTTGTTGATAATTTGTCATCGGCTGCAAAGATGATTACTATTATTGTCTTTATTGCCGTGGGGGCATTTTGTATTCATTTGACTAACTTTTCGCCAGTTATTCCGCATGCGGCAATGACTGGTGCGATGCCATTAGCTAAACACTTTGGGGCTGCTTTTAGCGTTGTATTCTATATGTTTACTGGTTTCTCATTTATTCCAATTGCCGCAAAGCAGATGAATAATCCTGAGAAAAATATTCCCCGGGTTTTAATTTCAGTAATGATTAGTGTAACTATTCTTTACTCCTTAATGATGCTTGTTGCCATCGGTATTCTAGGGACAAACATGGTTAAATATAGTACACCAATTGCCAATGCCTTCTACAATGGTGTCGGTCGTTGGGGATATATTTTAGTTATTGCTGGAATGCTTATTAGTATTTTTGGGGTTGCCTTTACAGCATCTTTCAATACGCCATCTCTTATTGCGTCTTTGGCAAGTGAACATGCAATGTTGCCAAAGTGGGTTGGAAAAAAGAATTCTCATGATGCCCCATGGGTTGCGATTATCTTTACTGCTATTATTTCGTTGCTCCTCGTTACACAATCATACCTATTCTTAGTATCTTGTATTGTGCTTGCTTCATTTGTTCAATATGTCCCATCAATTTTGGCCGTAATCAAGTTTAAGCACACTGAAGAATTTCCCAACCATGGCTTTAAATTACCTGGTAAATATATTATTCCTGCTTTAGCATTATTAATTTCTTGTTACATGGTAACAAACTTTACCATTAAAACGATTGCTGTTGGTGTTGTTGTAGCAGTATTAGCTGCTGTTTCTTACTTCTTTATTAAAGAAGACGAGAAACATGAAGCTCGTCATCATGCCGAATTGGAAAAATTAAAACAAAAATAACAAATCACGAAAATATCTTTATAATAGGTACTGAGGTGATTTGATGGAAATAGTAATTAACCGTGACGGACTAAAACTTTATGGCTTGCTTGAAGGAACCGCAAAGCTCAAAAATGAAACTATTGCAATTCTTATGCATGGCTTTAAGGGCAATCTAGGATATGATGATTCTAAAATTCTTTACGCCTTATCACATTATCTAAACCAACAGGGGATTCCAACGCTACGTTTTGATTTTGCCGGGGCAGGTAATAGTGATGGTAAATTTGAGGATATGACCGTTTTTAGTGAAATCCTTGATGGAATGAAAATTATTGATTATGCTCGAAATGTCATTCAAGCAAAGAAAATTTATTTAATTGGCCATTCGCAAGGTGGTGTCGTAGCCTCAATGTTGGCCGGATACTATCGCGATGTAATTACTAAGTTAGTTTTATTGGCACCAGCTGCGACATTAAAAGATGATGCTTTGCATGGTGTTTGTCAGGGAAGCCATTATGATCCTAATCACATCCCTTCAACTGTTGATGTTAATGGCTTTACAGTTGGCGGTGACTACTTCCGAACTGCTCAGTTAATGCCGATATATGAAACGGCACAGCATTATAGTGGACCGACGCTTTTAATCCACGGTGAAAATGACCAAGTAGTTTCACCAGCCGCATCGGAAAAGTACAATGTCATTATGCCTGATAGTGAATTGCATTTAATTCCAGATGAGGGGCATATGTTTAACGGTTCCCATCGGGATGAGATTCTCCAGTTAGTTGCTAGCTTCTTAAAGAATAAGGCCTAGAAGAATTATTTAATGAAATAGCAGTCTGAGAAAAAACTTTTTTTCAGTCACTGCTATTTTGTTATCTATGGTATAATTTAGCGTCAGATTGAATGAGAAAACTTAATAAAGGAGCGAGTGATTAACGATGAACTCAATTAAAGCAGCGTGTAAAACCTACTTGGTAATTGGGTCGCTGATTTTTGGAATGTTATTTGGGGCTGGGAATTTAATCTTTCCCGTGCATTTAGGCCAATTGGCAGGAAGGCAATGGCTTTTAGCAACAGGTGGCTTCCTCTTATCTGGAGTTTTTTTGCCATTATTTGCATTATTAGCTATTAGTATCACACACGCTAATGGTCTATATGAGTTAGCATTACCAAATGGGAAAAAGTTTGCCCTGATTTTCTTAGTCTTAGTACAAATTATTATTGGACCGCTATGTGCAACGCCACGAACGGCAACCGTTCCTTATACCATTGGAATAGCGCCTTATTTAAGTCGGGGGCTGCAAGGATGGGGGTTGTTAGCGTATACGGGTGCTTTTTTTCTGATCGTATATTTTTTTGCGGTACGAGAAGGAAAAATTACTGAGATTATTGGAAAAATCTTAAATCCGATATTCTTAGTTATGCTCTTTGCAATTTTTCTATTAGCCTTTATCCATCCGATGGGAAGCACGACTACGCCGCAACCGACGAACGATTACGTTGCGCATGCCTTTAGTAATGGCTTTATTCAAGGCTATAATACGGTTGACGCCTTGGCAGCCCTTGTTTTTGGGGTAACAATTATTACAGCTGTACGGCAATTGGGTTTTAAGAGCCAGCAATCTGTCTCGCTTGCAACGACAAAGGGCGGGTTAATTGGAATCCTTGGAATTGGGGTTCTCTATATTGGATTAATTTATTTAGGAACCACTAGTCGGCATCAATTTACGATTGCAGCTAACGGGGGGACGACCCTTAACCAAATAGCGCATTATTATATGGGGGACTTTGGGAATGTACTGCTTTTAACGCTAGCAACGATTACTTGTATGACGACGGCAATGGGGTTAGTCGTAGCATTTGCCCAAGATTTTCATTACCGTTTCCCGCAAATATCTTATAAGGCCTTTTTACGAGGGAATTGTTTACTATCTTTCTTGGTTGCTAATATGGGATTAGATCGGATTGTTGCATGGTCTAAACCTATCTTGATGTTTTTATACCCATTGGCGATTGTGTTGATTTTATTGGGAATATTTTCACCCCTATTTAAAGGCGCGACTTTAATTTATCGAATCACAACGGGGATAACAATGATTCCGGCCTTTTTCGACATGGTAAATGCATTTCCGCCTGCCCTTCGTAACACAACTGTTAGTACATCATTAATTCGGTTTGCGGACCGATATTTCCCACTGTATCAACTAGGGTTTAGCTGGCTTGTCTTTACAACTGTTGGACTAATTATCAGCGTTTGTATTTGGTACCCGTTACACCGCAGTCGTGTATAATATTAGTGATGAATGAAATGAGGTGGGAATATGCAACGACAATATTTAAGTATCGATATTGGAGGGACAGAGATAAAGAGTGCGTTAATTGATCACTCTGGTAATATCTTTAAGAAAAAGCATATGCCGACCCCGCGGCAAAAAGAAGAATTTTTGGGATCATTATTTCGAGTCATAAATGAAGTAGTGAATAAAATTACTGCAGTTTGTATTAGTGTTCCAGGAATCGTTAATCCTGCAGTTGGTAATGTTGAATTTACTGGTGCACTTGGTTTTATGGGACACGTTAACCTTGCTGCTTATATAGAGAGTCGCGTTCATTGTCCTGTCTATGTAGGCAATGACGCTAATTGTGCGACCCTTGCTGAGATGTGGTTGGGTAACCTTGATGGCATCCATAATGGGGCTGTGATTACTTTAGGTACCTCCATTGGTGGGGGAATCGTAATTAACGACCACTTGATTCATGGTCCGCATTTTCAAGCGGGTGAACTCAGTGCGATGATAATTGACCATGATGCGCCTAAACTTCATTATTCCACGATGGGTGCAACAACTTCGGCGGTAAAGATGATCGAAACGATTGCTGATACGTGTGACCTAACAAAGAGGACAGATGGACGACGTGTTTTTGAAGAAATAAACCGTCATAATCCAGTCGCGTGGTCGCTTTTTGAAAGTTTTTGTCACCGCATTGCTGTTTTGATTTTAAATGTGCAAACAGTTGTTGATTTAGAACGGGTTCTTATTGGCGGAGGAATCAGTGCTCAACCGATTTTAGTTGAGGAAATCAAGCACCAGTTTAGTCTTTTGCAAGAAGGAGACTACCGCCTTCATGATGATGTCACGATGCCAGAGATTATGGCTGCCAAGTTTGGCAATGAAGCAAACTTACTTGGTGCATTATATGGACTATTACTAACAATTGAATAATAAAAAATCGCAGTTCTAATGGGAAGTTAAACCACGAGAATTGCGATTTTATTTTCTATACGGAAAATGTGCCATTGAGGGAACTTCATCCCATGGCACGGGGAAGCCTGCTCCATGAGCACAAAATACTGAATCCGGCGTATTATCTAAATCAGCTACTGGGTCGTAGTTAGCATTAGTAATAATTTCCGCAGCATTGTGACACGGTTGGTAACCATCAACAACTAGGTCGAGCTGGCCTTGACCATGACTATATGCTCGTACTTCTGCTGCATAGTCTCTCATTGAAGCAACAGGAGCCTTACCAGTAATCACTGCCATTTGGTTACCGTTAGGCTCACTAAGCTTAAATGTCCCATGCATCTGCTGAATATCATTGATTGCCCGGCCGACTTGCTCGTTTGGAATAGCAACGCGGAATGAATACCATGGCTCAAGTAATTGACAACGGCCTCGTTGCTTTAGCTCCATTAGCCCCTGACGGACAGCGCGCCAGCTAGCTTGGCGAAAGTCACCGCCTTCTGTATGTTTGATATGGCCGCGGCCGCCAATAAGAGTAATCGCTATATCAGTTAGTGGTGCTCCGATCAAGACCCCGCGATGATCTTTGGCTTGGAGGCTTGTTAAAATTTGGTGCTGCCAATTACGGTCAAGAATATCAAGACTACAGTCGCTAGTGACTGTAATTCCTGTTCCGCGTTTGCCTGGCTCTAATAATAAATGTGCTTCAGCATAATGACGAAGGGGTTCAAAGTGACCAACTCCTTCAATTGAATCAGTAATTGTTTCTTGATATAAGACGGTACCCTCATTAAAACTAACTTGTAGATTATAGTGTTCTTTAAGTATTTGCTGCAGAATTTGCAGTTGAACTTCTCCCATTATTTGAACATGGATCTCCTTGATATGCGGATGCCAGGATACTTGCAACTGGGGATCTTCGTCTTCGAGCTCTTTTAAGGCTTTAAGGCAAGCATGAAGATCAGCATCAGCAACCTTAACTGCATAATTTAAGACCGGTTTAATTAGTGGGGCAGGCAGGTCTGCGCATGAACCTAGGCCTTGCCCTGGATAGGTAGTGGTAAGGCCGGTAACAGCACCTACTTGTCCGGCAGGGAGCGCTTGACAGGTTGTGAATTTAGCTCCATTGTATATACGAATTTGGTTTACCTTTTCATCATTTAACAAGACGGTTTTCGCTGCTAGCGTACCTCCCGTTGTCCGGATCCAACTGAGCCGGTTTCCTTTATCATCATGGGAAATCTTAAATACACGGGCGGCAAATTCAGAAGAGAATTGCGAAACAGTGCACCACTTTGCAAGACCTGTGAGCAAGTTATTGATCCCGCTTAGTTTAAGAGCTGCTCCTGTAAAGCAGGGAAACACTTTTCGTTGCTTAATCAGGAGTTGAATCGTTTGCTCATCAACTTTACCGGTGTTGAGGTAATTCTCAAGGACAGAGTCGTCTTGCATTGCAATATTTTCTAGCGTTTCGGCAGATAAGTGATCAGCGAATTCAAGGCAACCAGTCGAAAACTCAGCTTGTAGTTGATTAATAACCGCAGATGGATCAGCCCCGACAACATCACTTTTATTAATGAAGATAAAGGTCGGAACAGCGTATCGTTTAAGCAGCCGCCATAGTGTTCGTGTATATCCCTGAATCCCATCAGTTGCAGAAACAACTAAAATAGCATAATCAAGGACTGGCAGGACTTGCTCTGTTTGACTAGCAAAATCAACGTGTCCCGGGGTATCTAAAAGCGTTAGTGTGAGATCGTTATAAACTAGTTTTGCTTGATGAGTAAAAATAGTAATCCCGCGTTGCTTCTCTAAGGCATTGGGGTCAAGAAAAGCATCGCCATTATCAACCCGGCCTAATTTACGAATGGCCCCTGTTTGATACATTAGCGCTTCAGTGAGGGTTGTCTTTCCAGCATCAACGTGGGCAACAATTCCAGTTACGATTTGTTTCACCACTGTCACCTATTTAACATGGTCATTTTTACGAACGACAAGTACGTCACAATGTGCCATCCGACTGACATAATGAGTAACAGAACCAAGGACAAATCGTTCGAGGCCGGAAACGCCGGTCGCACCAAGTACAATTAAGTCGGTATTATGGTCAGATGGGAATTCGTGTGCAATTACTCGTTTGGGATTGCCGAAACGAATGTGAACATTGACATCTTTAACCCCGGCATCAACTGCACGCTGCTTAAGATCGTCTAACCGTTCTTTTGTAGTTTTAACAATATTATAAGTTTCCTCATTACTTAAGGCTGCATTACTATAGCCATCGGTTAATTGGGTGACTTGTACAATCCGTAGAATATCTAAACTAGCATGATTGCGTAATGCCGAATCAATTGCACTCTCTAGAACGTTACTTGTAACTTTTGAACCGTCAACGGCAACTAGAATATGTTGGTATTGGTATTTTTCTGTCATAATACGACACCTCCGAAAGTTTATACCTTTATTATAAAATGTTTTTATCGCAAAAAGCTGTAAAAAAGAAAGTATTTTCTACTTTATCAATAAAATGTTGCAAACGCTTTCTAAAAGACGTAAACTACATTTGGATGAATAAATGACAAAATATTAATTTTAGTCTATTATTGTTGATGTTTTCACAAGAGAGGTGCTGTAATATGCGTTTTGTTTCAATGACTTCCCATAATATTGGGATGAACTTAGCAACCGAACAATATTTGATGAACAATAAAGATTTTGGCAATGAGCCGCTAGTCCTATTCTATTATGAAGAACCATGCATTATTGTTGGACGGAATCAAAATACACTCGAAGAAATCAACCATGATTACGTTAAAGAACATAATATTCGGGTAACCCGTCGTTTATCAGGTGGCGGAGCTGTTTATCAGGATTTGGGAAACTTGTGCTTTAGTTTTGTAGTGCCGAGCGATAGTGAAGAGTTTGGCGACTTCAAATCATTTACCCAGCCAATCGTGGACGTTTTACACCAAATGGGAGCCACGACTGCCGAAGTTAGTGGCCGGAACGATATTTTAGTAGACGGAAAGAAATTCTCGGGGAATGCAATGTACTCGCGGAATGGTAAGACATTCTCCCATGGAACTCTGATGCTTGATGTCGATCTCAGTGTTGTAGCAGATGCTCTTCACGTAGCTAAGGATAAGATCGCTTCTAAGGGAATTAAGTCAGTACGTTCAAGAGTTACTAACCTTCGTCCATATTTAGATGAAAAATATCAAGATATTGATGTTCCAACTTTCCGTGATGAGTTAATCAAAGGTCTTTTTCATGTTGATAATTTAGATAAAATTAAAGATAAGGAATATATCGTCACCCCAGAAGATCAAAAGGAAATCGACAAAATCTACGAACAGTACTATAACAACTGGAACTGGGTTTACGGTAAGTCCCCAGAGTTTACGATTAAGCGTCGTAAGCACTTTGAGATGGGAACAATCGATGCGCGGTTTGACGTTAAAGATGGAATTATTAAGAATGTAAAGTTTTATGGTGACTTTTTCGGCCCGCAAGATATCAATGGATTAGCCCAGCAGTTGCAAGGTGTAAAATATGACCATGATGCTATTGAAGAGGTCCTTAAAGAAGTTGGTACACAACAATATATAACCGGGATTCCGACTGCAGAAATAGCTGACTTATTAGCATAATTGAGCTTTTAAACGGAATTTAGTAGAATTAGGAGTGTGATTAATGTCACATTCCTTTTTAATTAATGAATGTGATAAGGCGCTGTTAGAGCGAATAAATAGGAAAGTTGGCACATTTAATGAAAAATAGGGAAAAAGTTGTTATTGTAACGTCAGTAGCAGCAGTAATAGCATTAATTTTAGATGCGGTTATGTTCGTTCAACATGGACAAAGTTTAACTTCACCGATGGTTTGGCCACGGTTAGTGTTCTTTATTATTTTAGCAGCAGCAGTTAGCGGATTAGCTTTCTTAAAGATGCGGTTTTGTGGCTATGCTACGGTCTTAGTAAACTTATACTATGCAATTGCTAGTTTCGCCGCGTTCCAAATGGTTAGTCCACGGATGAGTGCTTACGGATTGTTTATTCAAGCATTTAGTATTGTGGGGATTTTAGTTGGAGCAGCCGGTGTTTATTACGGGGCCAAGCAGCGAGCTGATTATACTAAAGATAAAATTGAAAAAATGAAGGAGCAATTGAAAAAATGAAAATGTCAGTAGCCGATTATTTGTCGCAATTGACGAGCGATCAGGTTGTGACGGAAGAAGTCGAGAAAACAGCTGCACAAGCACAACAAAAAACGGTTTTAACAACTGCAATAAAATTTATGATTGAACAGTTGGATACTGGTCACCTTGGTCAATATAAGATGACAATTAAAATGAAGAAAGGCGATCCGGTTAACTTTCAATTAGAAACAAACTTAATTAATGTACCAATGGCAGAAGCGGAGCGACTTGATAGTAAATTGCTAGACAGTGAACTGGAATACCCGGTAAATCTCTATCTGGTAATGGAGAGCGAGGACATTAATAAGTCTGGACTACGCATTGATGAATTGGCAAATGAAACTGATCAGGGTGGTAAAGTGACTGAATTAGTTACTAAGGCCCAAGAATGGATGGCCGAACACCTTGCAGATATTGTCGAAGCACGTGCATAATATTTGCATTAAATGGGTTGGTATGATAAATTATAATTTGCGATGAGTCGAGAGGTCTGGTAGCGACCCAAAGAGCTATCATTGACATTTTGACAGTGGAGCACATTAACTCACCGGATTGTGAGGTGCTCGGTTAGTTGCGAAGTGGACATCGTAACTAACCTGAGATAGTATCAATACACCAAAAGAGCGTTATGACATTTAGTGTGTCGTAGCGCTCTTTTTTTACTTCTTTAATTTGTAATAAATTAAAATGAGGAATGGAGAGATGGTGATAATCAAGGTTACACCGAACATGATTAAATGATTGTCGCTAAAGTGATTTATATTTGCGTAGATATAGTAACAAGGAAAGAATTTTTGAATGGTGGTAAATAATTTCGTAAAGCCGTTAGTTAGAGAGAAAGAATTCCAAGGAATTATGAAAAGCATAAGGATAAACATGATTGGTGTTCCCCCTGCATCAACAGTCGGCGTGTCAAAGATTATGCCAATGGTAAAGCCGATGATGCTTAAATAAATACCAAGAATATTAATAAGGAGGATACTGACCAAATTAACTGCCGTAAATGTAATAGCGCGAAGAATTACGGCAAGAAAGATAATAATTGCAGTAATTAAAAAATTGACAATTAGTTGGGTGATTAACTGGGTGAACATATAGCGCCAAATTGAATAGTGGCTGATATGAGTTTGTAGAAGGTAGAATTGTTTACCGCTACTAATTCTTTTGCTAAAAGTAACGATAGAATTGCCAAGGATACCCATTAGAAGAGCAAGTAATAATAAGCCAATTTGATATTTCTCATCATGTGAAACTACTGGAGCAATAACCTTAATCATAAAGAGATACCAGATACCCGGTAATAAAATCGTGAATAATATAAATCGACTGTTACGTAAAACTTGTTTTAGTTGGATTGTTGTAATACTCATATGAAAAACTCCTATTAGTTGACTTGCCGATACCATTGTTCAATGGTTTGATTATGCTGATGAATCTCTTTGACAGATATATCATGACTTATTTGGCCGTCTTTAAGCAGTAATACGCGGGAGAAAAACTTATCAATTTGATTAAAATCGTGGGTGATAACCATGATGCTTCCTGTGACTTGGTCAATGAATTGCCAAAAGTAATCAATTGATTCTAGATCCATCCCGACTGTTGGTTCGTCTAAAATTAACAGTTTTGATTGGCGAAGGGTACTGATAATTAGGGAAAGACGTCGCTTTTGTCCACCGGAGAGTTTTGCAACCAAAGTGTTTTGCTGAGCTTTGAGGTTAAAACGTTCAAGGAGGCGGTTGATTCTTTCTGGATTATGAACCTTATTGATTCGAGTTGCCAAAGCAACTTGCTCTTTGACTTTTAGCGCAGGAATTAATAAGTCATTTTGGGGCATAATATTAAGAAAATCCTTCTTATTGATTTGCCACTCAATAGTGCCGCTAGTTGGTGTAAGAGCATTTTCGATAATCCTGACTAAGGTCGTTTTACCGGCACCGTTACTACCGAGTAGTGCAATTCGTTCATTATTAAAGATACTAAGGCTGACGTCTTTAAGGACAGGAGTATTAAAATTCATTGCGACATGTTTGAGTTGTAAAATAAGGTTATTGTGGTTAGGAATTCCTAAAATTAGGTAATCTAAAGACACTTTAAAAATCCGTGCTAATAAAATAAGTTTATCGATGCTAGGATCGGCATCACCGTTTTCCCATTTGGAAACTGCTTGACGGGAAACATAAAGTCGCCTAGCTAACTCTGTCTGCGATAATTGTTTTTCAGTACGTAGTTTGAGTAATTGTTGGGGAAATGTGTCTTGCATCGTAAGGCTCCTTTGTAAAAATCTATATTTAGAATTTTATTGCTGATATTAAAAAGGTCAATAGAATGCCTAGCAAATAGTGGATGCTCAACTTGCTACTGTTAGTTGCGGTGATATTTCCCGGGAAATAGGGTGTGATATCCTGTAAAGCAAACAAAAAGGGCTCAAGTGTCCGGCCTTTTCGAACGCTAGAGCTCTTGATGTACTGTGCTATAGAGTATTCAACTATATAGGATAGGGGTCTCATATCACAGTTCCTTGATATTTTAATAGTTGCGCATACCGGTATATCGGCGGCTGAGAATAATTACAAGCACGGTGGCCAAAAGTCCGTAAAGAGCACCAACATATCCTAAATTACTCATTGCCGTAAAGGTAACAGCTTGCGAAGCAGTGAATGAACCTAAAGAAATACCAATATTGGCAAAAATGGAATTTAATGAGGAAGCAAGATCAAGTGATTGCGGATACTGCTTTTCAGCAATGTCAAGGAACATTAACTGGGTAGACGAACCATAACAAGAAAATGCCACACAAAGAACGGCGACAATGATAATTGCACCCCACTTGAATGGAAGGGCAGGGCCGAAGATAAGAAATAAAACAGTCATGGCTGCATAGATCCCGCTAAGCCGATGGACGCCACCGCGATCAGCAAGATAGCCACCGAATTTATTACCAATGATGAAGAAAATCCCCATTCCAAATAAGAGCCAGTTCAACCAAGTATTATCAAAGCCCATCTCGTTAGTAATCAATGGACGAATATAAGTGTAGACCGTATAATCAGCCGCACAGACGGCGACAATAAAGCAGACGCCAAGAATAATCCGCGAGTCCTTAAAGAGGACAAATTGTTTACTAAGGGTGCTCTTGAATTGTGGCGTATCTCGGGGAACTAGCCAAATCAAGGCAATAAAGACGATAATCGTAATAACTGAAATCATCCAAAAACTATCATGCCAAGACAGAGTGGTACTAATAACGGTGCCGATTGGAATTCCAATAACCGAAGCAATACTAAAACCAGCAAAGACCCACGAAACTAGACTAGCTCGTTTTTCGCGTGGAGCAACATAGCTGGCCATTACTAAAACCATTGAAATAATTGCTCCGGCAACACTAGCGGTTAAAATTCGTGATAATAGCATTGAAATAAAATTAGATGCCATGGCGGTCCAAGTGTTGCCAATAAAGAAAATAACCATAAGAACTAATAAGACATGATGACGACGCCAGCGACTTGCCATGGAAGTAATAAGTGGTGTGAAAATTGCATAGACTAAAGCGAACACAGTGACAAGCAGTCCTAATCGTCCTAATGAATCATGATAATCATGAGCAACGTCTGGTAAAACGCCGACAATCATATATTCATTACATCCGAGCATAAAGGCAACAAATACAAAAAGAATTGCCTGCAAACGATACTTCATAAAAGACAAAACCTCCTTAATTATGTGAAAAAATCAAACTCATCATATTGTAATCAATTTGGTTCTCGATTGCTAGTAGCAAAACAGCAGAACATTTAACTTGATTAAAACGCTTACTTTGACGAGAATGTAAATGATAATGCTTTTTAGTGAGAGGTGACAAGGAGAATGCTTAATAGTGTTAATGAAATTTTTCATACGTTTGGGGCAAGTGTCGTAGTTCCAATAATTATTTTTGTGATTGCTCTATTACTGCGGGTAAAACCGCGAACAGCAATGATGAGCGCATTTTATGCTGGAGTTGGTCTTACCGGATTTACGTGGATTATCTCTGAGTTTACGCCAGTTATTACTAAAGTTGTCCGTCAAATGGTCAATAATACTGGAATCAAATTACCAGTTGTTGATATTGGGTGGGAAGCGGGCTCATTGGCCGCTTTTGGCTCGACGGTGGGGTTAACCTTTTTTGTTTTTGGTTTGTTAGTTGAGCTGGTGCTTTTTATTTTGGGGATAACTAAAATCTTTCTCCCTTCTAACATTTGGAATAATTTTGGCTATATGATTTGGGGAACATTAGCATTTTATGCTACTCATAATTATTGGTTATCATTAGGCCTTGAATTTTTTATGTTGCTTTATTCCTTGATATTAGCTGAAATTCAGGCTGATCGTTGGTCTAACTACTACGGAATTGAGAATACAACTGTTGATGCTCTTCATAATATTGAGCAAGTTGTGCCTGCTATCTTACTTGATCCGCTCTGGAACTTACTCGGATTTAATAAGGTTAAAATGACGCCGAAAGATTTTAAGAAGAAACTCGGTGTTTTTGGCGAACCGATTACAATGGGGATGCTCTTAGGGCTGATTTTGGGAATTCTCGGTAATTTATCGTCATTAGGGACAATGCGTGCTTGGGGCCAGATTACAAAAGTAGCGGTGCAATTAGCAGCCGTTATGGCGATTTTCCCGTTGATTACCAAGGTCTTTGCACAGGCATTTACGCCGTTATCCGCAGCAATTGATGAGCAGCAAAAGAAAAAGACGCATGCTAAACAAGATAATCGTTATGATAAAAAACGGTGGTTCTTAGCAGTCGATGATGGTGTTGGTTATGGGGAATCTGCAACGTTGATTTCGGGGATTATTCTTATTCCGATTATGGTTTTAATGGCATTTATTTTGCCAGGAAATAAAACATTACCGGTTGTTGATTTGATTGCAATCCCGTATATGGTTGAATCAATCGTTGCGATTACCCGTGGAAATATTCTTAAGGTTGTTGCTACAGGTGTCGTGTGGTTTAGTCTCGGATTATATGCTGCTAGTTGGCTAGGGCCAATTTATACTGGAGCAGTGGCTCATTATGGTGTTGCTATTCCAACAGGGGTCGTAATGGTGACTAGTTTTAACTTAGTTGCCCGGCCGCTAAATGCCCTCGTATTTGCTGCTTTCATTTCCGAAAATCCGCTGTGGATTACATTAGCGATTATTATTTATCTCGTGCTATTATTTGGGTTACGCAAGTATCGTCCACAAATTTGGCAGTACCTCAATAAGATGGCGGCGAAGAATGCGTAGGAGAAGTGCTATAATATAACTTATAAAAAATAAGGAAGGCGCGATGTTATGAAAGCATTAGTTGTAGATACACCGACAGATAGTTCAATTGAGCAGTTAAAAATCAGTGATGTTCCAGTTCCGCAGCCAAACGATGATGAAGTGCTAGTTAAGGTTCATGCGGCAGGACTTAATCCGGTAGATTATAAGATCGTTGAAAGCGGTGTGGATGCGTGGACCTATCCTCATACTTTAGGATTAGATGTTGCTGGCGAAATTGTTAGCCTTGGCAAGAATGTAACTAAGTGGCAGGTGGGAGACCGGGTCTCCGGACATAGTGATTTAACAAAAAATGGCTGTTTTGCTGAGTATGTTGCGGTCCCAACATATGAGCTTGCAGAAATTCCTGCAACAGTTACATACACAACGGCCGCCAGCTTTCTTTGTGGTGCATTGACAGCATACCAAGCGGTTGAACGCAAGGCTAATTTTGCTACTGTACGAACTGTACTTATTCATGCAGGTGCTGGCGGTGTTGGAAGCATCGCAATTCAATTAGCTAAAAGACATGGCTGTAAGGTTTTTACGACCGTCTCCTCTAGTAAAAGGAAATATGTTGAACAATTAGCGCCTGATGTGATTATTGATTATCAAACAGAAAATGTTACTCAACGATTGAAGGAATTAACCAATGGCTTAGGTGTTGACTTAATTATTGATACAGTTGGTAAACGTGAGGCGGAAAAAGATTTGCAACGCTTGGCTTATAATGGCCGTTTAGTGACAATTGTAGATGTGCCATCAATTACTGACATGCCGATGTTTGCTCAAGGATTAGGAATGGATGTAGTCAATCTTGGTGGCGCGCACCTAAGCGGCAACCAATATCAACAAATGGACTTAGGACGGATGAATGCGGAAATGCTTCAGCTTGTTGCTAATGGTGAAGTCAAGGCTTTAGGGATTGATGTGTTGCCATTTGAGCAAATTATTGAAGGGTTAAAGATGGTAAAGAATCATCAAGTTATTGGTAAAGTTGTCGTAAAAATGGATTGAAATAAAACGAGGTTGGAGAACTAATCCGACCTCGTTTTATTTCGCTAAATAAATTTGTTCATCAATCAAATCAAATGAATGTAGATTGGCATTAACCTTTTTTAGGGCATCATCTTGACTAAGATGTGCTTCTTGCCAAAACTTCTTTGAATTAGTGGCGCCATCTTTTTCGCCAATTACTAATAATTGCACATTAGGGTAATTTTCACGCAATAATTGAAGTACTTCCCAATCTGTATTTCCTTTATCAGGAGCCCATGACATAATTACGTACTTCACCTTATTGCCGTATTTTTTGATGGCGGTTAAGGCATCTAATTTTTCAATCGTAGTAACAGGATGTTTGCCAGTTTCGTTTTCGTTAACCCATTCTTGACTATCAGTGGTATAAATTTCTTGAGAGGCGTTATTATTACGGAGCCCCTTTGAAATGTAACCATTACCAGCCATAATTTCAAGAATTGGTGCGCTAGCAAGATAGTCAGATAACGCTTTGGCAAAAGGAGCATTAACGTATGACCACATTCCGTACGTGTCTTCGAGATAATCACGGAAATTGCGTAATGACTGATCGAGCTTAGGTAATGCGTCATTATATTTATTCCATAATTTATCCCCGCGCGGATCGCCTGGTGGGAATTCGGCATTAACTTGTTTAAAAATAGTATCTTGGATGTTATCTGGTAGCAATAAGTGAGGAAGAGGTTGCGGCAAAAGACTGTTTTTTAATAAACGATCACTTTCCAGTACATTATTAATCAGATATTTTATTGGGGGAAAACTATCGAAGAGTTCTCGATATTGGTTTAATTCTTGAATGTAGGCGGGCTCATTTACCGCTTGATGGGCCTTTTTAACCCTTTTTTTGAGTTGTTTTAACTTTTTCGGATTCATTCTGAACTCCTTATTTCAATTTTAAATTTAATTGTTCTTGCTTCCCATAGAAAGTATCAGTATCACGACGGTTATGACGTCCTTTTAGGTAGCCATCAATTAATTGAAAAATTTCGTAGCGGTCATCGCTAGAAAGGACGGTTTGATTAAACGATAGATTTTTACTCGAGAAGAATAATTTTGCAAGGTCAAAATCATCGCGGTCCGTTTTTCCCGTCAAGTAATCGAGACTAACATCAAAGAATTCTGCTAGTTTCCGTGCTTCAACGTATGATGGGGTTCGAATGCCGCGTTCCCAGTTTCCGATTTGTGAAGCAGTATTTGGTTTTTCATTTGGGCCGAGATTTTCATTGAGGTGTGTTGCTAACTCTTTGAGGGTGATTTTTTGTCCCTTTCGAAGAGCTCGCAGACGTTCTGGAAACATTAGCTCACTTCCTCCTTAAATCGTATCACTTTCTATTTTAACATTAGCATGTGGTTTTTGAGTAAAAAGAATATGCAAAGTAACAGAAAGTGTGCTACACTATCCGCATTGACTAAAATATGACATGGGGTTAATTAATTTGAAAACTAAAAGTAAAAAGAGAAGTTGGCATCCCTGGCGGTGGCTAACTGGTATTGTCGTAGTATTAATCATTGCAATCTTTGCAGCGAGTTGTTACTTTTTTTCTGTCGCGATGGTACCGGGACATAAGGACTTCATTAATAATTCAACTAAAATTGCAAAGAGCGACCCGCTCTACAATCAAAAAATGTGGTTTAAACATGTAAAAAAACAGCAATGGACAATGGAATCAGCAACCGATAATTACCGGTTAGTGGCTGATTATATTCCAGCAGCTAAACCAACAACTAAAAACGTGGTTATTGCTCACGGCTTTATGGGTAATAAGGAAAAAATGGGTGAATATGCCGCCCTTTTCCATCAAATGGGGTATAATGTTTTAATGCCAGATGCGCGGGCACACGGTCAAAGTCAAGGGAAGTATATCGGCTATGGCTGGCCTGAACGTTATGATATTCGAAAATGGACTAATAAACTAATCCGTCACAATGGTAATAACAGTCAAATTGTCATTTTTGGAGTAAGCATGGGTGGGGCTACGACAATGATGACTAGTGGAATTAAGCTTCCTTCCCAGGTGAAAGCATTAGTTGAAGACTGCGGGTATACTAGCCTTAATGATGAGTTGAACTACGAGGCTGGTAACTTATACGGCATTCCTAAATTTTTACGGGTACCATTAATTAGTACAATGAGTTTAATTAATCGCACCCAGAATGGCTTTTTCATCCGGGATGCTAGTTCAATCGATATGCTGCATCATAACCATCGACCAACACTGTTTATTCATGGGGCAAATGATAATTTTGTACCGACAAAGATGGTTTACCGTAATTACCAGGCAACTAAAGGAAAGAAAGAATTATGGGTAGTTCCCGGAGCGGGGCATGCAAAGTCTTATGCTACTCACCCGGTTCAATATCAGCGACATTTGGCCGAATTTTTAAACCAGTATATTAAATAGTTGGAGGAGAAATGATGCTTGCAATTATTGTTACAATGTTTGTCGCAATCGAACATATTGGAATAATGGTGCTTGAGATTTTTGGTACACCGGAACAACAGGCAAAGGCATTTGACTTGCCGCTTTCATTTACTAAACAACATGAAGCCCGTGTTTCCTTTGCTAATCAAGGAATTTATAACGGTGCCTTAGGAGTGTCGCTAATTGCAGGATGGATCCTGTTTAGTGGCGCAACGTTAATCTTGGTATGGCAAATGCTGTTAGTTTTTATTATGGTGGTTGCACTGTTTGGCGCCTTGACTGCAACAAAAAAGATTATTTTTATTCAGTTTTTACCAGCACTAATTGCTTTTCTATTAACAATTTTCTAATAAGAAAGGACATCTCAATTGGGAACCATCGTAGTACCCAAGATTGAGGTGTCCTTTTTAGTCTAATGATTGAGTGTAAACTAACTCATCGGTTGATATTTGCTCGTTTAGGGCATTGGCTAACTCTTGTGAAAATTGATCATCTGCTAGTCTCATTTGAACATAGCTGTGTTCTAATTGAAAGGCTTCAATGAGTAATGATGTAACTAAATCGGTATCCATTGAGGTTTCGTGAGAAAAGATACGCTTGCGTTGGAAGTAGGTTCGCATCACCATTGCAACTTCATTAGCATTTTGTGGTGTTTCAACCGAATGCAAAAATTTATCAATATCGCGATTGATAATTGTAAGAATGTCAGCGGTATGAGCACGTTGCTCATCGGTTAGCTGGAAGTGTACTGGATGATCTTCGTGATTACGCCCTTTTTTCTTTAGGAGGCGTTGGCGCATGAACCGCCATTTAATTCGATGCCAAAGAATTACCCAAAATTCAAGAAAACTATGCTTATTAACAAGGAAAGCTGACCGTGTAACGAAACCAACTAAAATTTTTGTTTCACGATCTGAAATTTTGCCTTCTTCGTTAAGGCGATCAAGCGTTGCTAGTTCGACTTGGTGTGCCTTTCCCATCAATTGGGTATAGACATCACGATTAAATTCATGGTATTGAGTCATTTGACTGCTTAACTGGTCAATAACAATAGCTTTTTCTGGCGAGTATTTTTCAGATGAACGTAACTCGTTAATTGCATACTGGACGGTCTTAACCAATTCTTTTTGGAATTCGGCCTTAGAATAACTTTTTGACTTTGGCGGCAACAAGATCGGATAGCCAACCGCTCCGACTGCGATACTAATAAGAATAACAACTGCAGCGATTAAAATCATAGAATTACGAAAAGCAAATTGTTGGTTATTAATTAGTACGGGTAAGGAAAATGCCAAGGCAAGGGTAATCGTTCCATGGATCCCCCCGAGCGCCATTAGCAAACTATCACGATTGAGGTTAGATGAATGGATATTTACTAATTTGAAGCGCACCCATAAAAAGCGTAACGCGGTTGTTATCAGGTAAATAGTTAAGGCAAGAGCAACAATTGCGCCGAGATTTTTCCACGAGGTCCGTCCTAGTACCTGTGGGAGCATTACTCCTAATAGGACAAAGACTAATCCGTTTAACGCGTCGCTGATGATATTCCAAATAGTCGTTGTAGCCATTTGAACCTTTGTTGAGGTAAGGCGCATCCGATCATAAAGAATACTATGAATAACTCCGGCTGCTACAACAGCAAGGATTCCTGAAAAATGAAATTCTTCGGCAAGCCAGTAGATAACGATCGGCGTCATAACATTGATTGGGATAACGATTGAGCCAATATCAACGTGTTTACGCATTAAGCTAATTCTTAAACTAATTAAAAGACTTCCTAAAATCGCACCAAAGATAATGCCACCAAAAAAGACATAGACAAAAATCCAAATTCCATGACCAATTGAAAATTGTCCGGATTTATATGTTTCAAGTGCCAAGTCTAAAAGGACGATTCCTGATGCATCATTAAAAAGCGATTCATACTCTAGTGCCCCATTAACGTTTTCTGGAACCTTCATGTTGGTAGTAATCGATTTAACGGCAACTGCATCTGTCGGTGTCACAATTGCGGCTAGCATAAATGCTAGGGCAAGGGGGAAAGTTTCTGGGAGCGTTGCGTGAAGAAAACCACCTGTAATTAGGACTGTTACCAAAGCAAGTGCCACCGTCATGGATAAGATGGCTTTATAATTGCTGGATAAGTAACGGAAAGATTGATTTTGTCCATCGTTAAACATTAGTGGTGCAATAACGACCATCATAAATAATTCAGGATGCATTGTAAAGTTTGTCGCTTCCGTTGGTAGAGATGCTAAAAGGATCCCTGCAATAATTTGATAGATTGATAGTGGAATTTTAGGGTACACCAAGTGGACAACGTTAGCTGTAACCACTGCGGTTAGGAGTAGGATAATACCTAAAATCATCCCCATTAGATAATCACCTCGCTTAAAATTTTACACAAAACGGGAGTGGGACAGAGCTAGCTTGCTAGTTAGCTTTCCCATTCCCGTCGACGTGTAGCTAGCCTATTTGGAAGGATAGCTAGATTGAAATTCTAATATCAGCGCTTAACAGTCAGGCTGCACTGTGTCATATTGATATGAGAAAGAGGCTGAGTATGTTATTCTCGGCCTCTTAAAATTGTTACTGTTAAATTTATTCTCGTCCAATGAGCATTTTAACAGCCATCGCGATATTGTAAATGAACAGTAAAAGGGCTAATAAAAGAGCAAATGTTAATAGGATACCGAATAATGCACCACCATGAAAATTAGCGGGATTAAACGAAAATACGCTAAAGACTAAGATTGCAGCAATCACGTACAGGAGAGGAAAAATTTGACTCCAAAAAGCGTAACGCGCATTCTTAACAATATTTGGCCGATTACTACTCTTAGCAATAATCCAAACAATTAACGGAAAAATAACTGGCAAGAAAATGATGCTTAGGTATGATAAAGCATTAACGATACGGTCAGTTAAATTATAATCGTTCAATGTATCAGTCCTTTCTTTTCTTCTATTATCGCATGCTCTATTAGGGGAGTGCAATTACAATTATTTGAATGAGGATAATTAAAGTGCTTGTGATTACCCAGTCACGAGCAGTAATCGGAATATTAATGGTCCTAGTTCGTGCCTGTCCTTCAACAAAACCGTGAGACTCCATTGCCTGTGCTAGTTGATCTGACCATTGAAGCGCGACTAAAATTGCCTTGAAGTATAAAGTTGGCGACCACCAATGCAGGGTCACTCCGCGCATTTGGCCAGCTATATAGATTGTTGTAACTGCTTGTTTCATTTTCGGAATTAAATTAAGAGCTGCTAAGACCCCATAGGCATATTTACTAGGTAAATGACAATTTTGTTCTAATGACCGGGCTAGGGCTAGCGGATTAGTAGTAAATGTGAAAATTGTTCCCAAACTGACATACATATATAACCGACTAAATAAAACCAAACCATAAAATAAACTATGACCGGGACTAAAGAGTACGATGGTGGTAAAAATGGCAATTGCTGGAAAAAGCGGAATAAAGATTAGCCAACAAAATTGCTGCCAGCGGAAATGATAATGAATTAACAGGACCAGACATACGGTGATTACGATTATGTTTACCCATAATTTATTAGTAAAGGTTAATTCAAGTGAGAGAAATAAAATAAGAAATAATTTTAAGCTAGGATTCATGAATTACCTCCGCAATACTTAAGTTGCTGATGATTCATTTCTAAGTGGTAGTCGATGAACTCATCCAGACCGTTTAACTGGTGACTTATAATCAGCAGTGTCTGCGGATATATTTTACGACTAGCGGTGATGAGTTTTAGAACCGTTTTAAGCGAGTCTTGGTCTAATCCAGTAAATGGTTCATCAAATAATAGTACCTCTTGTCCCATCATCAGCATCAGCAATATCTGTAGTTTCTTTTTCTGTCCTCCGCTAAGGGAATAGATTACTTGCTCTTCTCGTCCTGCTAAGTCAAGCTCAGCTAAAGCTTGTTGAATTTGGCGGCTAGTAAAATATGGATTGTGACCATTTTTGCGGCTAAGGTTTAATTCTTCGCCAACGGTAACGTTCAAAAATTGATCATTAGCATGTTGAAAAATTAAGCCGAGTTGCTGATAGTATTTCCTGGGTGATATTTTTTGAATATTTTGATTGTTGTATGTTATGGTTCCTTGATATTTAACTAATTTGGCAATTGCCTTTAAGAGGGTTGACTTGCCAATTCCATTCGGCCCGGTTAAAAGAGTTGCTTTATTTTTTAAGAGGGCAAGCGAAGCGGGGGTCAATAAAGTCTTATCACCTTGTTTGAGTGATAACTTAGTAAAATTAATAATTGATAATGATGTTGCTGGTGGTAGCGATGTCTTAATAGAAGAACGATTATCTTGTAAAACCTTACATCTTTGGGAGGCTGATAATGTTGAAATTTGCCGATTCTTTAGCTGCCAGACAAGCGGATTAAGCTTTTGGTAACCGTGAAGATCGTGATCAGTAATAATGATGGTTGTATGGTTTTCTTGATTAATCTTTAGTAACTGTGCAAGGATCAATTGGCGGTTTTCTTCATCGACATTGGCAAATGGTTCATCTAACAAGAGAATAGATGGCTGCATGGCCATGACAACTGATAAAGCAACTCGTTGCTGCTGCCCGCCAGACAGGGTTGAGATTAGCTGGTTAGCTAGTGCCTCAACTTTACCGAATTGTAGGGCATTCTTAACTCGTGAATCAATTTCAGCGGAGGGAACTTGGCAATTTTCAAGGGTAAATTCTAATTCATGACGGGGCGTATCAAGGGCGAACTGCATTAGTGGATCTTGAAACAGCATGCCTATGCGGCCGTTGGTAGATATCGAAACTGTTCCTGTAGTTATTTTGCCCCCATGTTTTGGCAATAGTCCAGCAATCAATTTCAGAAGGGTTGACTTGCCGCTTCCAGAAATACCTGTTAAAAGGTGAATTTTTCCTGACTTAAATTCTGCATTGATATTTTCTAAAATGGGCTGTTTATCAAATGCAAATGAGAGGTTGTTAAATAGTATTTTTTCCATAGGTTTATTGCTTGATTAAGTGGGCGCGTTGTAACATATTGGCAATTAATTTAACGATAATACCAGAAAAGACAAACACTGAAATGAATCTAGCGATTAACATGGTTATAAGCATTTGACCACTAAAGTGACTATAGCCATTTCTAAACCAATCCCAGCCAAAAGTAACAAGGGTTAACGTAAGCGATGAAATTAGAAGGGTCAGCCAGTTATAAGTCCTGTAAAACGTAAAGGTAAAACCAAGTTCTGCCCCGAGGCCTTGAACAGTTCCAGAAATAAGATTGACGGCTCCCCATTGATCACCTAGCAGCATTTCAACGACTGCACCAAAAAATTCACCAAGGAAAGCGGCCCCTGGTATGCGAATGAGAAATCCGGCAAGCGGTCCTGCCATACACCAGATTCCCATGGTAAGGTCATTAGCCATCGGACCGTAGCCAATCGGGGTTAATAAAATTGTCAGACCATTATAAATGAATCCAGCCGCAAAATAAATAACGCCAAAGATAATTCCAATTAGCGCAAGTAGAATAATGTCGCGTAAGTGTAGTTGATGTTTAGCCATAATAAAACTCCTTAATTACTATAAGGGTAAAAAACTCCATGACAAAAACATCATGGAGTCAAAAGTTTAATTAAGTTAATATCACTGAATCTCCCTTCGCTGGTATTAACCAGAGCAGGTTCAATGGGTATTATCTCAGCCGAAAGGCACCCCAGATAGTTATTTTCATCATTATGATAGCGAATATTATTTAAAAATGCAAACATGAAAAGAAATAGTGAAAGGACGAAATAGTCCATGCTCATTTATTATTTTACAAAAAATCTAGTAAAATTTTTACACTCGATTTCAAAAGTGGTTTAAAATAAAAGTTATTAATTAAAGGGATGGTTATAGATAAATGGGTGGAATAACTTTTATTTTATTATTATTTGGGATTGGAATCCTTTCGGGAATTGTTAGTGCTGCTGCCGGATTAGCTTCGTTAGTATCTTACCCCTCGCTCTTGGCACTAGGATTGCCTCCAGTAATGGCCAACGTTACAAGTGCTTTCTCTACAGTTACGGGGAATTACAGTTCCGTTTTTGCATCATTTAAAGAGTTGAAAAATAATCGCCGCCAATTATGGCTAATATTACCATTGGTTTTTGCCGGCTCGATTATCGGTGCTTTTTTGCTCTTTGCAGTTCCCGGTAAATTGTTTGCTGAGTTAGTGCCGCTATGTATTGCCTTAGCGGGAATTATTTTACTTTTTCCCCATCATCCTAAAAAAGCGGCCCCAACAATGGGGGCTAATAGTAAACTTTTTGGTAAGTCACGGATTAGCCAATTTTTCTCAATTATTGGAATTTTTATTGTTGGAATTTACTCAGGCTTTTTTAATGCCGGAGCAGGAGTCTTAATGCTGACTTTGCTCACAGTAATAAATAGTCAAAAGAGTTTTGCCGTTAATAATGCTTTAAAAAATGTTGCAATGACAGTTACGAATACGACTTCCTGGATTGTTTTTGCTATTGAAACGACAATTTATTGGAACTATGTGATTCCGCTAATGATTGGGAATGTAGTTGGCGGCTATGTGGGACCTATTATTGTCCGCCATTTACCTGGTCGCTTAATGCAGGTAATAGTAGGAATTGGGGCGCTAATCTTAGCTGGATCACTTGTAATAAGAAATTTGATGTAGAAAATAAATGAGTCATTAGCATTCGATGAGTTTGAATGTTAATGACTCATTTTAAATTGTTTAATTCTGTAAATATTTAGTTGCATCGGCATCGGAAAGATTGAAATTGCTCATCACTTTTTGCTTAATAACGGCTTCATCAATGCCAAGGTCACGAAGGGTATGGATAAGAGCATAAATTCCTTTAGTCTCACCTTTTTCTATTCCTTCTCGGCGCGCATCCATCAGTTCCAGTTCAAACTTCATAAAGCCCCGTCTCCTCTCTGGATCTTGCTTTACTCTGACAATCTCGTTCTGAATCTTAGTAATGAATTTACTTCTATTGTCTACTTGATTGCGCATTAAAGCAAGAAAGGTTTTTATCGGTTCTTCGTCTTGCGCAAATTCTTTTGCGAGGGCGTTAAAGACTACCACCGTGCGTTGATCACCGAGCTTTAAGGTTGAATCACGGAGGCAAGTATTTTCAAAGGTGTACCGTGCCCAGCCCCGGCCGTAGTAGTCGAAATCACAAAACATAATGACATAGGTTGGGTGATCACTTAGGTCTTGGTAATTTTTCCCGGGTAATAATACGCCATGATCGATCTGTTCTTGATAATACCGTAAACGATAAGGCAGGTTCTGTTTATCTGCTACCTGCATTTCAATGACAATAATATTGCCGTGTTCATCACGGACATAAACATCATATCGAACGCGACGGGCAGCAACTACATTAATGTCCTTTTGTGTCACCAGCTGGATAATCTTCTTGGCCTTTAAGTGCGGCAATGCCCGATTGATCAGTTCCAAACAGATTTCCTTATTTTCCATCACCATCCCAAATAGTGGGTCGCTGGTAATCGTCATCGTTTCCCATTTTGCTAATGCCGTTGCGATATTCTTTGCTAAATTTGTACACATAAGTAATTTCTCCCGTACTTTATTCTTGAGGAAGACCCTCTAAAATATATATACGTAAAAAATTACCCTTTGCACTTTTTAAAATAAAAATCCCCAGAATTCTTCATTATGAACTCTGGAGATAATTTAAATCCGATTATTGAGCAGTATAACCACCGTCAGCAACAAATTCAGATCCGGTGCTAAAACTAGATTCATCGGAAGCTAAGTATAAGGCGAGGTTAGCAATTTCTTCTGGCTGACCAAGCCGGCCCATTGGGTGTAGACTAACTAGGTGGTCATTTGCTTTTGGATCATCCTTGATGAGATTATCAACTAATGGTGTTGAAACATACCCAGGGTGAATTGTGTTAACGCGGATATCATATCCCTTACGAGCACAGTCAAGGGCAGCTGATTTAGTTAAAAGTCGAACACCACCCTTAGACGCGTTATAAGCGAAGAGGTCAGGATCACCAATTAAACCTTCAATTGATGACATGTTGATAATGGAGTTTTTCTCACCATTATTCTTCATAGCTTCAATTCCCAGTTTAGTCCCCCACATTGTTCCTGTAAGGTTAACGTCGATTGTTTTATCCCAGATTTCGGCGTCAGTCTTTTCAATATCAGCGTATTCTGCAATTCCGGCATTGTTTACGACGATATTAAGCTTGCCAAAAACTTGAACGGTTTGACGGATAACACGGTCCCAATCACCCTTGCGAGCAACATCTTGCTGGATAAAAATGGCATTGTCACCTAATTGATCAGCAACTTTCTGACCTTCATCCATTTTGCGGGCAGTTAAAACAACTTTGGCGCCTTCTTCGACAAATTTTTTAGCAACGGCAGCCCCAATACCTTTTGAACCACCAGTAACAATTGCAACTTTATTATCTAAACGACCCATTGATTAGACACTTCCTTAGAAAAATCAAAGTAACCATTTACAAATTTAATTATAACAACTCCCAATAAAAAACGTGAGAATAACGACTTTCTTAAAGCAAATAAAAAGAAAGGGAGCGGGAAATAACCTTCTCGCCAATCGCCCTGTGGTTATTGGCCGTGTTATCTTGTGATGGTTCGTTAAAATAGAAAAAGCTAGGAGAAAAACTTGTTTCTCCCAGCCTCTTCTTACTTTATTAATTTTCTTTGAAAAGGTTAGTCAAATGATCCATGAAGACCTTGAGATAACGTTCTTTGTCAACATTAACAGCAACCTTAACATTAGGGTTATCGTCGTTTAACTTAGCGTTATCACCAATTGTTCGACCATAGTAAGGTCCTTCTTCGTAAACAACTTTCATGAACAGGCTGATTGTTGTAACAAATGATGGATCGATACCAACACCAACGGCTAATGGATCATGCAGAGCACAACCACGCTTATCAATGTCTAAGTTATAGTAAGCGTCAATGTAGAAGTCAGTAATATCAGCGTAAGCCTTACCTGCTTTGGTTCCTAATTCACGCCATTGCTTAGTATCGTCCTTAGTAAGTAATGTTCGTAAAGTAACATCGAGGCCAACCATAGTAAGTGGTAAGTTAGACTTCATTACTTCGTCAGCAGCCTTAGGGTCTTGGTTAATGTTAGCTTCTGCTACAGGAGTAACATTACCTTCAACAGTTAAAGCTCCGCCCATAAAGGTTACGTTACCAATAAGATCAGCAATTTCTGGATCCTTCTTAAGAGCAGCCGCAAGGTTTGTCATTGGACCAGTAGGGATAATAATTAAGTCCTTACCGTACTTGTGGGCAGCTTCAATATAAAAGTCTACACCAGATTGTTCTTCAATTGAACGACTTGGTGCAGGAAGATCAACGTCACCAATACCGTTATCTCCGTGAATGTCCTTTGATACCTGCATTACATCGAAATGGTCACTTGTACATGAATGTGGGAGGCCTTTGAATACGGGGATATCAGTGTGCCCTAATAATTCCAATAACTTAAGGCTGTTTTCCGCACAAACATCTAGTAAGTTGTTACCATATGAGCTAACAATTCCGATTAGATCAACTTCGGGATCAGCGAGCGCGTAAGCAATTGCTAAAGCGTCGTCAACACCAGTATCTAAGTCAAGAATCATTTTACGTTTTGCCATTGTAGTTCCTCCAATTTAAGTAAAATTTACTACCTTTACTTAATATGTTAATTTAATTTGCGACTAATTACAAATAAAATTTGGTACCGCTTACGAATTTTTGGAAAAACTTTGCAATTTTGAAAATGCTATAATAGTTTCACAGATAAAAGTGAAAGGAATAAAAGAAAAATGGCAGATCAAATTTATGATGTGACAATTATTGGTGGGGGACCGGCAGGAATGTTTGCTTCATTTTATTGTGGACTTCACGAATTAAATGCTCAATTAATTGAAAGTTTACCGCAATTAGGGGGCCAGGTTGGCGCGCTTTATCCAGAAAAACAAATTTGGGATATCGCTGGAATGCCGGGAGTTACTGGTCGGAAACTTATTGCTAAACTTACAGAACAGATGGCAATAGCGCCGATTGACCAGTATCTTGGTGAGACAGTTGAAGATGTAATCAAAGAAGATAATGGTACATTTACAATTAAATCTGCTAAGCGAATATCTCACTCTCAAGCAGTTATAATCGCGCTTGGTAATGGGGCTTTTACCCCACGTAAACTTGCTTTAGATGGAGCAGATGCACTTGAGGGGCAACAGCTATCTTACTTTGTTAATCGTAAGGCTGACTATACAGATAAGCGGGTTGCAGTCCTTGGCGGCGGTGATTCAGCAATTGATATTGCCCTTATGCTCGAACCGGTAGCAAAGGAGGTTCACCTTGTCCATCGTCGTGACCAATTCCGCGGCCTTGAACACACAGTAACTCAGCTCAAAAATTCAAGCGTTCAGTTAGATACTCCGTTTTTACCACGTGCATTAAAAGTAGAGGATGATCAAACAGTAACGTTGAACCTTAAGAAGATGAGAAGTGATGATGAGGCACGGTTAAATGTTGACAAACTTGTTGTAAACTATGGCTTTACTTCGAATAATGCTGCTCTGAATCAATGGTCACTGGATCTTGCGGCTGAACGAAACCTAATCAAGGTTGATTCAATGATGGAAACCAGTGTCACGGGGGTATATGCCATTGGGGATGGCGTAACTTATCCAGGTAAAGTAGCATTAATTGCTGCCGGTTTTGGTGAGGCACCAACTGCTGTTACAGCCTTAGCCAAGAAGTTATACCCAGATAAGCGGATGGCAATGCATAGTTCTTCAATGGGGATTAGTAAGTAAAGAAAAAACTCCTAAAATGAAAAGTCTTTAATGCTTTTGACATTAATAAAGCGAAATTTTTTCTCGACCCTTTATTTTTACAAGTGTAACAGAGATAAAAAAGCGAGCGCTAGTGTTCGGACAGTCCGAATATTAGCGCTCTTTTTATGCTCCTCCCCCCAATTTTAGATTTCTAAGAGGTCACTGGGCTTATTCAATGGGAAATCAGCATTTTTGATATTATCTGGATTGGCTGAGGAATATAGTGCCCCAGCAAATTTTATTCCCGCAGCATGGGCGGCTTTTAAATCGTTAATTGTATCGCCAACGTATACTGTTTTTTCGGGAATAGCATTCATGCGTTTCATTGCTGCTAAGATGGGGTCAGGACTGGGCTTATGCTTTTTAGTATCCGCAGATGTGATAGCAACCTTAAATAATTTTGCAAAGTCATACTTCTCGACAAAATATTTTTGATATTCATCTGCTAATTTTGAAGTAGCGATTGCAAGTTGAGTGTCATTGCGTTTAGCAAGTGAGTTGAGCATTTCTGGGATTCCATCGATAACTTTAACTTGGTCAAGTCGTTTGTAGGAGAGTTCAAACCAGTCTTTTTGAACAGCCGGAATCTCATCCTCGCTAATTCCAGCAAGACGAAGAGCATCTTGTCCAGTAATACCAAATAAGTCGTGTTTTGTTTGTTCTATCTTATCGGGAGCCACCGGATGCCCGTGTTTGGCTAACGTATCAATCATCGCTGGCATATACATGTCTAACGTATCAATCAAGGTTCCGTCGATATCGAAAATAAAGTTAGTAATTTTTTGTGGCATTTCTATCCAATCCTTTTATTAAAAATAAGTACAAACACATTGTATAACACTACTTATCAGTACAACATTATAAAAATAAATTATTTTAGAGATTGGTAGCTGATAATTTACCTTTTCGTTCAAAGACGACTACAATATAAATGGAATTATAATTTTATGTGGGGTGATTACTATCGCTAGTCAAAAGTCTATACCTAAAAAATTGTCATTTATGTCGATTTACTTTTTAGGAATTAATGGTGTTATCGGTTCAGGAACATTCTTGCTTCCATCCGTTATTTATCGTGACATGAACCTATCTGCTGTTGCTGTTTTGCTATGTACTGCAATTACCGTTTCGATGATTGCATTGTGTTATGCGGATCTTTCAAGTCGGTTTACGGGATCAGGAGCAGCATGGTTATATTCTTATCATGCATTTGGAAGATTTACTGGATATGAATTAGGCATTTTTACGTGGTTCTTAGGCTGTTGTACGCTTTCTGCTGAAATTGTTGCTCTATTAACAACTCTCAAAAGCTTTCTACCAATTTTTAACAAACCATTCATTTATGGTATTGGGGCATTCGGTTTAATTCTCCTATTTGCACTTATTAACTTTTTTGGCCGAAGCCTTGTAAAGCTAGTTAATAATATTTCAGCGGCTGCAAAGATTTTAACATTAATTATTTTTATTGTAGTCGGGGTTTTCTTTATCCATAAGGCAAACTTTTCACCGATTATTCCACAGGCAGCCTTAAAGGGACCGATGCCGTTTCTTCACCATTTTGGTGCAGCATTTACACCGATTTTTTACTTATTTACTGGTTTTTCTTTTCTGCCAATCGCTGCTAAGCAAATGAATAACCCAGAAAAGAATATTCCACGAGTACTAATTGCAGTAATGGTTAGTGTCACAATTTTGGATGCATTAATGATGATTGTTGCAGTTGGGCTGGCCGGAACAAAATTGGGCGGTTACTCGACGCCATTAGCTAATGCATTAGGCCTTGCAATCGGTAAATGGGGTTATGCCTTTATTATCTTTGGAATGCTTGTAAGTATCTTTGGGGTTGCCTTTTCAGCATCATTTAATACACCGTCGCTAATTGCGTCGATGGCTAACGAACACGGGATGCTCCCCAAATTTATTGGTAAGAAAAATAAGCATGATGCCCCTTGGGTCGGAATTATCCTTACTTCAATTCTTTCGGCATTATTCGCTACTCAAAGTTATCTTTTCCTGGTTAGCTGTACAGTGTTAGCCTCATTTATTCAGTATGTTCCTTCAATTTTAGCAGTTATAAAATTTGAACACAGCAATGAATATCCAACTCATGGCTTCAAATTACCCGGGAAATATTTAATTCCAGTATTGGCACTCTTAGTTTCTTGCTATATGGTAACAAACTTTACGGCGAAGACATTATTAGTGGGAACTGTAATTGCAGTGGCTGCTGCTGGCGCTTACTTCTTTATTAAAACTGATCGCAGCTATGAAGAAAAGCATTCAAAATGGTTGGCTGAATTGCGATTAGAAGATAAAAAATTAAAATAAAAATATAATAATGTCGGCTAAAAAGGGAGCGTGATAGAAGTCATTTACGACTTCATCTTCACGCTCCCTTTTGTGTATGCGCTATAGAGTTTTTACTATATAGGAGACTGATGGGACAGCCCCCCTTAATTTACTATTAACGTCTATTTAGCCGGAATCTAACCATCTTGTCTGATTCAGTACATAAGAAGATCAGACAGGAGAAAATGATAACAGCTAACCATTCCATTAGGCTAATGCTGGTAACGTGGAATGCCATCTGCATAAATGGAACATAGGTGAAGATTAACTGGAAAAGGACCATTAATCCAATTACTCCCCAGGCTTTTTTACCAATATTGCCAATCTCTTTAAGTCCATAATGTTCAGTCCGGATACTAAAGAAGTAGAAAGCTTTGCTTATAACAATCGTATTGACCATCATTGTAGTTGCATTAACTACGTCAGCTCCAGAATTAATAAACCATTCGTAACCAATAAGGGCAAAGATTGCCATCAAAGCAGAGACGTAACCCATTTGAATTAAATCATGTCGGTTCATCAATCTTTGCGTAACTGGTCGTGGTGATCGATCCATAATTCCTTCTTCAGCTTTTTCAAAGACGAATGCAAATTGAATTGTGATTGCGGCAATTAAGTTAATCCATAACAATTGTGCTGGTTGTAGCGGAACTTGTTGTCCAGTAAGAATTGAGAAGGCAACAACTAATCCTTCAGCAAATGATGTTGGTAATAAGAAGAGGATACTCTTTTTGATATTATCATAAATCCGCCGACCTTCTTTGATAACGGCAGCCATAACAGCAAAGTTATCGTTACCGAGGATCATATCGGCCGCATCTTTAGCCACATCAGTCCCTTTGATTCCCATTGAAATCCCGATATCGGCTTTTTTAAGCGCTGGAGCATCATTAACTCCGTCCCCCACCATTGCGGTAATTTTTTGACGATTTTGCAACGCTTCCACAATTTCAAGTTTGTTTTGTGGGGTTGTTCGGGCAAAAACTTGGTTTGATAAAGCAGCTTCTTCCCGTTCAGCGGTAGAAAGTTTATCCCATTGTGCACCAGTAATTGCATGGATTGGGCCATTAGTTAAACCTAATTGTTTTCCGATTGCCCGAGCTGTTTGCGGGTCGTCCCCTGTAATCATTTTGACAGATACGCCCGCACGATTCATTTGCTTTAAGGCAACGATTACTTCTTCACGAGGAGCATCTTGGAGGGCGGCTAACCCAAGCAGGTGAATTCCGTTATAAAGGTGATCGTGTTCAACTTCCATTAAGTTTTCACCATTAACTGGTTGATACCCGACAGCGATTACCCGTTTACCAGCCTTTGACCAATCGTCAACACGTTTTTGCCATTTGGCAGTGTCAAACTGTGGATCTTCTTTAGCTGCCATCTCAAAGAGCTTATCAGGAGAACCTTTAACAAAAATAACTTGTTTATCATTCTCTGGATCGCGCGTTAATTCTGCAATATAACGATAATCAGAGTCAAACGGTAAAAGGTCAATTGCCTTGTACGGAGATTCATACTTTGCACCAAAGGCTTTGTGGTAAAGAGTTAAAAAGGCACCGTCGGTAGGTTCGCCATTGATATGCCAATTACCATCCTCATCAGTCAAAACAGTATCATTAGCTTGATAACCAGCTTCTAAGAATAATTTTAGTTCGTGATTAATGGGAGCCGGTTTTTGGTTTAATAGAATTTGTCCATTAGGCGCATATCCAGTTCCCGTTACCGTATAATGCTGATTACCAACCCAGAGTTCGATTGCAGTCATCTCATTTTTAGTAAGAGTACCAGTTTTATCAGTAGCAATCACATCAACCGATCCAAGAGTTTCAACGGCTGGCATTGATTTAATGATTGTTTTATGTTCTTTTGCCATTTTGCTAATACCAAACGCAAGGATAACAGAAGTAATTGCTGGTAAACCTTCTGGAATAGCCCCTACAAGCATTGCGACAACAGCAAGTGCAAGCGCTGGTAGGGAGTATATTTTGAGGAAGAAACCAACGATAAAAACAATCACAGAAGCGGTAATTGTAATATAAGAAACAATTTTACCAACATGATCGATTTCTTTTGTTAGCGGGGTCTTCTTTGGCTTGATTTGCGCAACTTCTTGCGAAATTTTCCCAATTTCTGTATGTTCCCCAGTTGCAACAACAACCCCAAGTCCGCTTCCGCTAGTTACGGAAGTAGAAGCATAGGCCATATCGACCCGATCGGCTAATGGAACATCTTCGTCAGTAATCGCTTCATCTGTTTTGATTACTGAATTAGTTTCACCAGTTAATGCTGATTCTTCAATCCGTAAGTTGTCAGCAGAGACAATTCGTAAATCTGCTGGGACATTGTCACCTGCTTCTAAGAAGACTACATCTCCACGAACCAAATCGGCAGCATTGATATCTTGACGCTTGCCATCACGGTAGACAGTAGCATGTTGTGCCATCATTTCTTTAATCTTTGCTAATGCATTAGCGGCACTAGATTCTTGGAAATAACCAATTAACGAATTAAGGATTACTACAGCACCAATAACAATCGCATCAGTATAGTGCCCAATCAAAATAGTCAACAGGGTCGCTACTAATAAAATGTAGATAACGATGTTATTAAACTGCCGAAGAAACATTTTCCATTTTGGCGTTGGCTTAACTTCGATTACATTATGCCCGTCCTCCGCTAGTCTTTTCTGGACAGTCGTTTCTTTAAGTCCTTCTGTAAATTCAGTTAATTGATATTCCTTTTTTACCTCATCGGTAGTTAATTGATATTTTTCTTTCATTTTTCCTCTTTGAATAAATATAACTTAGTAAAGTAACTATTCTTAAAGCTCCCGCACTTTAAGAGAAACAACATCAGTGAAGCCATATCAAGTTTTTGCTTTAATCATTCCTTCGCTATTTATCGTATAAATATCGTATCATATCCATTTGATTTTTTAGTGCTAATTAAGATTTTTTTAAAACATGATTCATAGATTATTAATAAATAATTTGAGAGTTTCATAAATACTGCTATTAAAGCAAAAAGTGAGTAGAAAATAACCTTCTCGACAAGGCGGTGGACTAAGCTAGGAAACCCGTCGCGAGCTGATTATCAGCCGTCCTTAGACTCAAGCCTTGGGGTTATTTGTCACGTTATCTTGCCGTGGTTCGTTAAAATGGTAGAGGCTGAGAAAAAACGTTTGTTTCTCTCAGCCTCGCTAATAGCTCATTATTTATTAAAATTATTGTTTTCAACGTCGCGAATAAAATCAGCAAGGTGTTTATAGTAAACGTCAGGGTTATCAACCATATGGTGATGACCACCATTTGGAGTTGTAACTAGTTTAGAGTTAGGAATAAGCTTATTCATCGTTTTAGCAGTATCAACAGGCATTGTCTCGTGTTCACCAAAGGTAATTAAAGTAGGAACTTTAATATTCTTTAATTGATTGCGGAAGTGCCAGTCTTTAAGTTTTCCTGTGATAACAAATTCGTTGTCGCCTTGGAAAACGTTATAGACTGCATCTCCACCGAGGTCTTTAAGATGGTAAAGCTTAGATGGCTGTTTACGATCAACATATTGTTCGTTCATTACTTGAACTAATTCTTGATACTTTGGATTACTGTAGTCGTCGTTATCCTCACATTCTTTCATAAAAGCAACGTCTTCAGTGGAAAGTGTTTGATCACGTAATGCATTAACGTGGTCAACATATTCGTCAATTTCATCAACCATCGATGAAATAATTGCTCCTTTAAGGTGTTGACCGTATTTAACAGCATACTCTTGGACGAGTAATCCTCCCCAGCTTTGTCCGATTAAGTAGAAGTTATCGAGGCCTAACTTTTCTCGTACTTCATCAACTTCATCAAGAAAATATTCATAAGTCAGGTACTTCTTTGCAATTTCAGGATCTGAATAGTCTGGTTGGTCAGAGTAGAGTGAACCAAGTTGATCATACATTGTTACCTGTACATCTAGTCCTTGCTTTTTTAACTGTTCAGCAGCATCTTCCCAATATTCATGATTGCCACCTGGACCACCATGAAGAGCTAACAAATGAATATTGCCGTCACCTTGTGTATTTGTCCAGAGATGATAACCATTATCGAGGGTGATAATTTTAGTTCCTTGTTTCATTCTCAAATCTCTCCTTTAATTGTGCATATTATTCATTCTACCGCAATTATAAGGATTCTGCTAAAACTAGCTTGGTTTCATATGAAACATTTATTGATCATTGTCCAGAGATACACCAGGAATATTAAGGTGACACCCAGCGAGGTCTAGTTGATACTCGATTCGCTCATTGCCACGAAGTGTATATTCATAATCGGTACTATAAATAATTAACCCTAATTGATGACCAGCGACCAGGCGATGGAAAATTGGCTGCAAGTTGAACTTAACCGTAACAAATTGATTAGCAGTTAGGTTATCAACTTGTGCGGGAGTATGACGATTTTGTAAGTTAATATGTCCGCTTGCGATTATCTTATCAGTGGTGGATGACTTTTGAAGCTTGAATTCACGGAGGTCGTCAGTCTTCCAGTGATAGCCAAGTTCAAGGCCGTTACGATTAAAAAGGACAGGAGAAGTTGTTAACCGTTTTCCGTTCCCAAAATCAACAAGGCGGGCACTAATCATGCCATAGTTTTTGGAAGAAGCAACTTTTAACGTTACGGTTGGTGTTCCGCGTAGAATTATGTCAGTTTCAGTTGGAACGCTGACAAAATGCCGACTAAACTGCCCATTATCCTTAATGAGTGCTTTTGCCCATTCATGAGGGTTTTGGCACCACTTTAAATACTTTTCTTCAGGCTGATAATCGCTAAAACTTTGAATACCAAGTCCTTGGATTGCCGTCAAACGTTGGTCATTAAATTGGTACTCGTGCTTTTTTCCTGCTGTCCATTGGCGATAAGTATTCCAAGTTTCGGGATTGCTGTTATCTTGGACAAGGACTTTTGGTAAAGTTGCATCAGCATAATTCTCTTGTCCCCACAGTTTATTAGCGAGCCATAGGTTAACCATGTCAGAGAAATCAAGCGACCGAAAAGCATTGATATAAATATGCTGCCCTTGATGCAAAATAATTTTACTCGTTACAGGCAACTTTTGAAGGCTGTCATATAGGGCCTTAACATTACTAGGACGAACATTGGTATCATTTAAACCGTGAACCATCATTACAGCAGCTTTAATGTTAGCAAAATCATGACGATAATTTCGATTATCCCAAAAGGCGTTATAATTGCCGCTCTTTCTATCCATAGCGGCTTGCATTTTGTTAATGTACTTAGTATTCGTTTTTTCGATTCTTCGGTAGTCAGCAGGCCGCTTAGTTCGGCTGAATGTTTCATCAGCAAGGACATCAGCGTCTTCACCTTGGAAACCGCCTGGAGCACGGACAAGACCATTTTCACGGTAATAATCATACCAACTAGAAATAGCTGCCTCGCTAATAATTGCTTCAAGTCCGGCAACGCCAGTAGTAGCAACGGCGGTAGCAAGGGTTCCCAGATATGATCGGCCAGTCATGGCGACTTTGCCGTTACACCAGTTAGCTTGAATTTCTGTCCCACTGTTACGATCAGTAAATGCATGACGGTCACCGTGAAGCCATTCAACCACCGCTTTCATTGAATTAGTTTGTTCAGGTGAGCCGCAGGTTTGGAGACCATCGGAGTCTTTAGTACCAATCCCAGCAGCATAGACAATTGCGTATCCGCGAACTGCAAGGTAATTATTTAGTGTATAGGCAGGGGTCGTACTAAAAGTCTCTGTTGCATGGTGGGCTTGACCAGTCACTTGTTGATAAGAAAAAGTGGTTGGAAATTTTTCTTCAGCAGGAGCATGATAATTAGTTGATTTGTGGGTCAGTGGAACGTTGACATTGTGGGTTGCCTTTTCTCCCCATTCGTCATTAGTTCCTTGATTATAAGGACTGGCTGTAAATACTGCGGGTACTTTTAATCCATGATTTGATTCAAGCGGCCGCATAATTTCGGCTTTAACTAAGTCTGCTTTACCATCAAAATCTGTATCCATATCTGTTTCAATGTAGACAACTTCGCGGATAAATTTAGCAGGATCAAAACAAGCAAGGGGTTTCCCGTTAAAATATAAGGGCTTTTGTTCAGGCGGTAATTGATAAGTCCATGCCATAAAACCTTTGGCAGTTAAATGATCGATGAGCGATTGCCCGTTTTTTCCATGGGTATTTAATAGGAGGTAAAAGGCGTCGATGACATTAGCAGTTGTCCATTGTTGATGGTATTCGGTTGGGAGACCCGTCTGCTTAACCATTGTTAGGGGATCTGCAATGTCAAAATCAACAGCGGCTTCAAATTCGAGTAATTGTAACGCAACGAGATAAAAGATACTGTTGGTGAGCGGCTCTTGTTTATCAAACCAGTCATCAAGTGCCAGATCGGGAGTAGCTAAAAGGTCATGCAGCCACTGTTTAGTTACAATAGGCTGGTTACTTGCCATATGAATGCGTGCCAATAATGTTTCCCACATTGCGTTGGGCGTTAGTTTGTTTTCCTCGTTTTTTCTTAGTAAGCGGATTGACATTAATTCCTGCCGACGCTGTTGTGGTGTAGTTGTAGTGATACTAAATTGATTAATTTTCATCTGGAACACCTCGCATAGAATTTGATATATTAATTATCGCACTTTTATATTAATTTGCTTAGAATTAACAGTGGTTGCGATTTAGAGCGTATAATTTATACTGATATTTAGTTTAAAAAATCATGATTGGGGAAGAGCCGATGGCAAAGAACATAATGGAATTTCAGCATGTGAGCAAGCAGTATGATGATAATATCGTGTTGCGTGATATTAGCTTTGAAATTGAAGCAGGAAAGTTTTATACCTTATTAGGACCATCAGGATCGGGAAAAACAACTATCCTAAGATTGATTGCTGGGTTTGATCATACTTCTGCTGGTGATATATATTTTGATGGTCAGCGGATCAATGATGTTCCAGCAAATCAGCGACAGGTTAATACTGTTTTTCAAGATTATGCCCTATTTCCGCATATGAATGTTGCTGAAAATGTGGCTTTTGGGCTACAGATAAAAGGCGTAAAGAAAAATGAAATCAAACAACGGGTAAAAGAAGCACTGCATCTGGTTCAACTTGATGGCTACGATAATCGTGAAATTACAGCAATGTCGGGTGGGCAACGACAACGAGTGGCTATTGCCCGGGCAATAGTAAATAAACCTAAGGTATTGCTGCTTGATGAAGCTTTGTCTGCCCTTGATCATAAATTACGGGTTCAAATGCAGACGGAATTGCGACAATTGCAACGACAACTAGGGATCACCTTTATTTTTGTTACTCATGATCAAGAAGAAGCATTGGCAATGAGTGACCAAATTTTAATTATTAATGATGGAAAAATTCAACAGAGCGGGACGCCGGTTGATATCTATGATGAGCCGCTGAACCACTTTGTTGCTGACTTTATCGGGGAAAGCAATATTGTGCCGGGAATTATGAAAAAAGATTACGTTGTTTCAATTAACGGACAAGATTTTGATTGTGTGGATGCAGGGATGAAACCCAATGAAAAAGTTGAAGTAGTAATTCGACCAGAGGACCTCGATATAACTACAGTTGAAAAAGGAAAGCTGATTGGTACAGTTGAAACGCAACTTTTCCGCGGGGTTGATTACCAAATTACAGTAATCGATCAGCGAAATCATAAATGGAAGATTAATTCAATTCATAAAACAAAGGTTGGGGCAAAGGTTGGCATTACTTTTGATCCCGAAGATATCCACGTTATGCGATACAACGAAACCGAAGAAGATTTCGATGCCCGCTTAGATAGTTATGAGGAGGCGGACTAATGCGACAAAAAGCGATGTTTATTGTTCCATATGCTTTGTGGATTATCTTATTTGTTATTGCGCCGTTAGTATTAATTTTATATCAATCATTTTTTAATATTAATGGTCAGGTGACCCTTAATAATTATGCAGAATATCTTACTTCGAGCGTATATCTAAAAATGACCATAAATTCGGTTTGGTATGCTTTTCTAATTACCCTTGTGACCTTAATTATCAGCTACCCAACAGCTTATATCTTGAATGAATTGCCTAATAAGCAGTTTTGGCTGTTGTTAGTTATCTTGCCTACTTGGATTAACCTGTTGCTAAAAACGTATGCTTTTATCGGCCTCTTTAGCCGAACAGGAACAATTAACGAATTTTTACAATTCGTGGGGCTTGGTAGCCACCAGCTATTATTTACGGATGCAAGTTTTATGTTCGTTGCGGCTTATATTGAAATTCCCTTTATGGTATTGCCGATTTTTAATAATTTAGCAGAGATCAACCCATCGTTGATTAATGCAAGTTATGATTTGGGAGCTACTCACTGGCAAACGTTTCGTCGGGTAATTTGGCCATTATCAATGCCGGGAGTAAAAGCAGGAATCCAAGCAGTGTTTATTCCATCGCTTTCACTGTTTATGATTACGCGTTTAATTGGCGGAAACCGAGTTATTACCCTTGGGACAGCGATTGAGGAGCACTTTCTTACGACCCAGAATTGGGGAATGGGTTCGACAATCGGAGTCGTTCTTATTATTGCAATGTTTATTATTATGTTTGTGACTGGCGAAGAAAAGCGGAAAGGGGGACATCGCTAATGAAAAAGCATTATTGGTCATGGGGAAACATTTATCTAGCATTAGTATTTGTGATTTTATATGCGCCAATCCTTTACCTGGTTGTTTTCTCATTTAGTAGCGGTCAGACAATGGAAAAATACCATGGCTTTTCGCTTCAACACTATGCTGATCTGCTTGCTGATAGTCGAATGATTACAATTGTGATTAATACTTTATTAGTAGCTTTTCTTGCATCATTGTTAGCTACAATTATCGGCACGCTTGGGGCGTTAGCAATTAAGGATGCCCGCCGTCCATGGAAGAATAGCCTTCTATCACTAAATAACGTTTTAATGGTTTCGCCAGATGTTATCATCGGAGCAAGTTTCTTAATCTTCTTCACCATGCTTGGTATTCGGTTAGGATTTGTCTCGGTTCTCCTGAGTCATATCGCTTTTTGTATTCCGATTGTAGTTTTAATGGTTTTGCCGAAGTTAAACGAAATGTCACCCACTTTGGTTGATGCAGCGTACGATCTTGGGGCTAGTCGCTGGCAAGTACTTTCCCGGGTAATATTGCCATCAATTGCCCCTGGGATTTTTGCTGGTTATTTTATGGCGTTTACCTATTCGCTTGATGATTTTGCGGTTACTTTTTTTGTAACTGGTAATGGCTTTTCAACGCTCTCTGTAGAAATTTATTCTCGGGCACGGCAAGGAATTAATCTTGAAATTAATGCCCTATCAACACTAATGTTCATTGTGTCGCTGCTGCTAGTAATTGGTTATTATGCTATCAGTAAACGTGGTGGTCGGCGTCCACGAATTGTTGCAATTAAGGAAGGGGATGCACAATGAAAAAATTATTCAGTGCCTTCCTTGCGATTGTTATTATTTGTATCCTATTAGCCCTTGGTGATGTTGCATTTAATCAGCAAAAGACTGGTGGTGGAAAGCAAACATTAACAATTTATAATTGGGGCGATTATATTGACCCCGCACTACTTACAAAATTTGAGCACCAGACTGGTTACCATGTTGATTATGAAACTTTTGACAGTAATGAATCGATGTTAACTAAGATTCGTCAAGGCGGGACTAACTATGATGTAGTTGTTCCAAGTGAGTATACAGTTCAACGAATGAAAAAGGAGCATTTAATTGCCCCCCTTGACCATCATAAGTTACCAAACTTACGCTATATTGATTCCCAATTTCTGAATCAATCATTTGATCCTACAAATCGTTATTCAGTCCCGTATTTCTGGGGGACATTAGGAATTATTTATAATGATCAAAAAGTTCAGGGAAAAGACGTTCAACATTGGGAGCAGCTATGGAATCCGCGTCTTAAAAATAATGTAATGTTAATTGATAGTGCTAGGGATGTTTTTGCCGTGGCATTAATTACCCAACACCAGTCTGTTAACACGACCAACTATCACCGATTGAAGCTTGCACAAGCACACTTAAAACAGCTAACACCTAATGTCAAAGCAATTATTGCTGATGAGATGAAGATGTACATGGAACAAGATGAAGCAGCAGTTGGGGTAACTTATTCTGGGGACGCGCGGGAGATGATGGATATTAATCCACACTTACATTACGTTGTGCCAAGTGAGGGAAGCAATATTTGGTTTGATAATATGGTTATCCCTAAAACGGCCCGGAATAAGGCAGCCGCTTATGAATTTATCAATTTTATGCTTGACCCGCAAAATGCTGCCCAAAATGCTAAGTATGTTGGTTACGCCACCCCGAATAAAGCAGCGAAGAAACAACTTCCTAAAAAAATTACCTCAGACAAAGCGTTTTATCCGCCAGAGGCCACAATGAAGCACTTACAAGTTTATCGTGATCTACCATTGCGTGTCTTAGGGGAGTATAATGATTTGTTTTTAGAATTTAAGATGTTTGCCAAATAAAAGAGTAGGATTTTTAACTTAATGGTTAAAGTCCTATTCTTTTATTTTTGGTTCAAGATGTGATTTACTAAAAGTAAACGGCAAAGAGCAGGAGGTAACTTATGAAAAAGTTTTTGGCAATTAATCATGAGCTTGTCGCTCGTAGTTATATTTTATTTCCCACTTTGCTATTTGCGTTTTCTATCATTGCCCATGCCAATGTAATTATGTTTGTATGGCCGTTTATTTTTGTATACACTGTTGAAAAAGTAATGCCATTTATCCTAGACGGGCGGCTTAATCTTGCGGCTTGGTCGGGAGTAACTAAGTTTTGCTCAATCGTTGCCTTTATTGGTGGTATCTTGGCCTGTATTGGTATTTATTTCCGTATAGAGTGGATTGCTAGTATCGCAGCGATTGCGATTGGCTTTGGTGTTACTGGTTTGAAATTATTGGGAGATCCGAATAAAGAAGTTGCGGGGATTAACTTTAAGCGGGTAAATATGATTGCCGGTTTTAGTGTTATTGCGGGCTTAATTGTTCTTGGCCTGTTGATGATGAAAACATCGTTAGTATATGGTTTTATTTTTTATACTATTATATTAGGGCTAGAGGTTTTATATGCTTATGTCGTTGTTAAAAGGGATAAAACTCCGCTTGACCTTAAATTTTCATTTAACTTAAAAACGGCTTTTCCAGCAATTGCAGTTCTTGTAGTTGTGTTTATCATTAGTTTTTTTAAGAAAACGGGGCGGATTTCTGACTTTAGCTGGGTACTGATTGTTTTAGCTATTCTTGGTATTATTTTAGAACTACGAAATATATTTGGTCAGCCATTTAAGCTTTTTCGGATTTGGCTAGGGGCAATAAAAAACTATGTCATTATTTACACCTTATTGTTTGCCTTTCAACAAAATAAAGTTTACTGGATTTTTGTTGTTTTTATTGAATTAATGGTTAGTGGAATGTTAATTGGTTTTTTCAATAAAAAACTGCAAGAAATTAATTTAACGGTGCGTTATAAGGCCACACTAGGGGTTTTATGCTTAGGTTTATTTTTGACTTATACAGACCGTACCTACTTAATAGGGACGGCGATTACTGTTTTAAGTTCAATGTTACTAGGTAAGTGGGTAAAAGTTCAGGTGCCTGACAAATATAGTAGTATTGATCAAAAGCTATCTGTTTTTGGATCGCTTTGTAATCAGATAGCGCTTTTTGGGATGCTTGAAGTAATTTCCTTTTTCAAACTTGATAATAAAAGCGCGCTTTTAATTCCATATATCGATCACCAGCAAGAACTGCAATATAGTCGGGAAATGTTTTATTTGCGGGTAAGTATGATTATTTTGTTTATTATCACAGGTGTTTTTGTTGTTTTTCATGATCGCAAATATTTACTAGCAAAATAAAGAAAAAGACCAAGCTAAAAGCTTAGTCAGGATTAATTATTTAACGAATCTTGGCGAGGTTTCTGGTGCCCACAAAAGACAGATGATTCCGCCAATTAGTAAGACAATAGTACAAACTAGCATTGCTAAGTTGGAACCACCGAGATGAGTCAAAATTGGCAATAAGAAGGTCCCGCTAGCAGCGCCAAAACGACTAATAGTAATACAAGTCCCGACTCCACTAGCCCGAATTTTAATATCAAATAGTTCCGTGGGGTATGGATAATCTAAAACAAGGCCAGCTGAGAGAATGATCGCGAAAATCGCGAAGATGCTGATCTGAAGAATTGGGGAAAGCCCCTTTCCTAACATTAATATGATTAACGCGCTAGCTGAAAGGAAAAATGTCCCGATCAAAAACATTCGGCGGCTAATAAGCTTAAAGATCCAACTACCGATAATCACACCAATGAAGATACAGCTATTATAGATAATTCCAGAAAGGTTGTCGTTGCCAAGGCTCATGCTCTTTAAGAGGATTGGCAAAAAGATACTAATCCCAAAGAAAGAGAATGCCTGGCAAGCATAGAATAAGCCCCCGACAATGGTTCGTCGCCGATATGGCGGGTTGAACAAGGTTTTGAGGGAAATATCCTTTGGCTTCTTACTACGAATTTGTTTTAGTGAAAGTCCCCATTTTTTACCAAGATGTTTTTGAATTAATTTCTGGGCAGTTTTGTTTTTTCCTTGACTAGCGAGCCAACTTGGGGATGCAGGAATGCGAAAGAAAGATCGATACACTGCTGCAATTAACCCCGGGACAATACTTGACGCAAGAATAACTTGCCAATTATGGGCGCCAAAGCCAGTAATTAGAATCCCGGTAATGTACGAAGCGATAAAACCGATTGTCCAATAGACAATTAGCTGACTTTGTAATCGGCCGCTTTCTTTTGCAGGCAACCATTCTACTAATAAAGCGTTTCCGACAGTATAATCGATTGCAATCATCAAACCGATTAAAATCCGTAGGGTAAAGAGAATAACGAGGTTTGTCGTTAGTAATTGTAAGAGAGAAAATACAGAAAAAAGGTACATATCAAGCATTAACATCTTTCGGCGACCAAATTGGTCAGCAATTTTACCCATTAATGCGCTACCAGCTAACCCGATTAAGCTCCCCGCGCCAATCAAGCCGACCCAAAAGTCGTTGATATCAATATAATTAGTTGCTTGAGAAAGGGCTGTGCCACTGATTCCAAGAGCAAAGCCACAGGCAATTTGCCCAAAAACGAGTGCAAAATAGATCCTAAAATGAATTGATGATAATGGTGCTTTTTTGTAATTTTTCTTTGTATATTCCATAAAAAATAGGCTTATGATAAATGAAAAGTTAGCCTATATATTTGATTCCTCCTTGTGAAAAAATAAAAAGTAAGTAATATTAGCCTAACAAAAATAAATAGTTGCCGCAAATTACTTTGTGAAATAAAAGCTGCGAAGTCCCTTTAAAGAAGAGGCTCCGCAGCTTTATGATTTAATTATTATTTTGCGCTAGCTTACTGTGCCAGTAGCCATATGTGAAGTAAATAATGATTCCGATACCGAACCAAATCGCTGCCCCAATATAAGTTTCCATTTTTAGTTGTGTCATCATTCCAAGGCAGGCCAGTCCAGAAATGATGGGGAGGACTGGATAAAGCGGTACTTTGAATCCGCCACGGTTACCAATGTCTTTTCGTTTGCGAAGTGGAATAATTCCAAATGAAACTAACATGAAAGCAAATAAGGTCCCGATATTTACTAAGCTTGTAAGTTGATCCAGAGAAACTAGTCCACCCATAATGGCAATGATAATGGCAACAATCCATAGCGCAATCTGTGGGGAGTGGCTCTTTTTATCAAGCTTGCCCAGAAATGAAGGAAGTAGACCATCACGACCGATTGCATAGATTAACCGTGAACTTGAGTAGATCATGGAAACCATCATCGTAAACATCCCGATTAGGGCCCCGATTGATAATAATTCAGCAAGCCAATCCTGATTAACCATTTGGAGGGCAAACGCAACCGGATTGGCTACGTCGAGTTTGGTGTACTTGACCATCCCGGTTAACACGACTGCGACCCCGGTATAAAGAACTGTTGCAACAGCCAAGGTACCAATAATTCCTAATGGCATATTACGTTTAGGATTTTTAACTTCAGCTGCTGAACTTGAAACACAGTCGAAACCAAGGTAGGCGAAGAAACCAATTGTAGCGCCGTGGATAACGCCTTTCATGTGGTAGGGAAGGAATGGGTGATAATTTTTAGGTTTAATGAAGAAGAAGCCAACAATAATAAAAATTAAGATAATTGCAATTTTAAGGAAAACAGCAATATTATTGATCCGAATTGAGGACTGCATCCCGTGAGCTAACATGATCGTAATTAATAGGACAATTACAACCGCAACAATATTTACATAAGTTCCATGAGCAGGATCAAACGGGCCAGATAAAGCTTTAGGCAAATGTATGCCAGCACCTTCGAGTAAGGTGTTGAAATAGGCAGCCCATCCAGTAGAAACTGATGCAACGGCTAACATATATTCAAGCACTAACGCCCAGCCAAGCAACCAGCCAAAAAATTCGCCAAACACTACATTTCCATATGAATAAGCACTTCCTGCAACGGGAAGGGCCGAGGCAAATTCAGCGTAACACATTGCAGCTAAAGCACAGACAATCGCTGAAAACAGAAATGACAACGACACTCCTGGTCCAGCTGAATTAGCGGCAATTGTTCCTGGAAGGATAAAAATCCCAGTACCGATAACGGTACCAATCCCAATTGCCATGAGATCACGAGCATTCATTGATTTAACGAAAAGCTTATCTTCACCAAGATAACGATCAAGACTTTCTTTTCGCATAATGTTTAAGCTCATCTTTAAACCACCTTTGCTATAATATAGTGTACGTGCTGCAAAAACACTGCGGCACATTTATAATTAATAATGATACCTGTAATCAATATTAAAAGTCAATTAGAAAATTAAATTACAAAAAGAGGGATAAAAATGGCAATTGAAGTAACTAGTGGTGCAGTTGTATATCGCAATGGGGATAAAGGAATTGAGTATCTTTTACTAGAAAGTCAAAATAAGGGACATTTCTGGGGGTTCCCTAAAGGGCATGTTGAAGGAGAAGAATCTCTAGCAGAAACCGCCATTAGAGAAATAAAAGAAGAAACACAACTCGAATTGCCAATTGACACCAGTTTTAATGTTTATACTGAGTACGATCTCCCTAATGGAAACCGTAAGCAGATGACATTGTATACCGCCGAATTAGATAATCATGAAGATATCCATTTGCAAGTGGCAGAGATTAAAAATTATGGGTGGTTCTCCTATCAGGATGCTCGTCAGCAGTTGACTTATGATAATTTAAGAATGTTGCTTGACCAAGTTAATGACCATTTGACTAAATAGCTATGCAAAAAAATAATTACGTATTTGTAATTACCGGAGCAGCTGGCTCGGGAAAGACTACTGTAGCTAACTATTTGCAAGAACAATATCATATGCATCGTGTAATAACTCATACGACGCGGTTGCCACGACCAGGAGAACGAGATGGTATTGATTACCATTTCGAAACTCCTGAAACGATTAAAAAACTTCACCTTCTTGAACAAGTAACATATGATCAATCGCAATATGGTTCATCGGTGGAAGGACTTGAGGAAGGATGGCATAATGGGCAAAATGATGTCATTGTGTTAGATACGGCTGGGGCGATTACTTATCATCAACAATTAGGTTCTCAAGCAGTGATAATCTTTCTAACTGTTACTCATATGAAGACTTTAGCACGGCGGATGACTCTCCGCGGTGATCAAAACGCGGCAATAAGGTCACGGCTAAAGAGCAAAGAATATCATCGTGATCTTATGCTGCCTCCAATGCTAAAAGGCATCGCGCATGTTGTTGTAAATGATCAGTGGAAAGAAACTAAAAATCAAATTGATGCAATTGTTAAGCAAATAGTATCCGTTTGAATGAAAATTATGGTAAAATATTTGTTCTAATCTGGAGGTGTGGTGGAGAATGCAGGAATTAATCAATCAAGCGCAAGCAATCATCAAGCAGAATCATTTGCGGTGGACTAAGCAGCGAAAGATGATGATTGCCGCAGTGGCTCAACAGCCTGATCGTTATTTTAACATTATTGAGATTGATCAATATCTCCGCAAACAATATCCAGGATTAAGTCATGATACGGTATATCGGAATTTTAAAGAATTTGAAAAGCTGGGAATCGTTGAATTGCGTCAGCATAATGATCAGATGCAAGTCAAGTATTCATGTGATACTGCGCACCACCATCATTTTATTTGTGATATTTGCGGACGGGTTCAAGAGATTCAGATGCCACCGCTTGATATGCAATTTTTTGAAAAACAACTTCCGGGAGCCCAAATTACGGGTCATCGCTTTGAATTACATGGAATCTGTGCAAAATGTCAGGCAAAATCTTTAAAATAAATTCATATTTATCGTGACTATTTTCGTGTATGATATACTCTGGAAAAGGAGAATGAAATATGGGAGCAAAGATACCGCCGCTAGTAACCCCGTTCGCACTTGTTTCTTTAGTTCTTGCGTTAGGAGCCACTAATGTTGTGGTTAATAAGGCAACGCATACTTCGGAAGGTGCCAAGGTGACGTCAGTGTCTAGCAGCCGTCAATTTCAACAATCAGGTGCTGATGAAAGCGACCAATCGAGTCGTGATTCGCAGAGTATGCGTGATGATGATAATGACGCAGATAGTTCATCAGCCACTAAGACTAGCAATAGTAATAATAGTGCTACTGGTGATACTGATAATGACACTGGTACTGATCGGACTACAAGGTCAACGGGCAATACAGATAATAATACAACCACAAATCGGTCAAATAATAACAATAATAATGAAAATACTACTGCTAATCGGAGTAGTACTTCACAATCAACAGGAAATACAACAACTGGTAATAATACAACGTCAACACAAGGAACGACTAATAATACTACTGGAACGACTTCAAATGAATAATAAGGAGGCGGGTTATTAATGTTTAGCTTTCTTGATATGATTAACTCGTCATTGAGTTATTTCAACTTAGATGTTAAATTAAAAAGTCGAATTTATATTATTATTGCAACTTTAGGTGACATTTACTTAGTGTACGTTACATTTCGTTTATTTATGAACCATGTCTGGCTGCGGGCATTACTATACTGTTTAGCAGTAATTGGTTTAACGTACTTTATATATTTAAATTTTGTATTTTACTTTTTAGAAAAAACCTCAAAATTTGATATAATTTCACCACGAGTGGCTAAGATTACGGGGCAAAAGTTTGAAGATGGTAAGGCAAAAGTGCCATTAGACGCACAACAGCGTTTAGCAGCTGAATTAGCTAACCGTTCTAACGGCCTCTTTACAAATGCAGATACTATTCCAGCTGCGGTTGCTATTGATGAACATGAACAGCGTAATTTACACAAAGTAGTTGACCGCTTGTTAATGGAAGGTATTTTTGTTAATGGTTATGATGGCTTAAGTGAAAAAGAGATTGTTGAGCAATATCATGCTACTGACAAGCCCGTAACAGCTCTCAACTCGCAATCTGTACCACCATACTTTGAATTAGTTCATGATGAATTACGTCACCGTCTGGAGGTATATATTGGGATTAACCAGATGGAACGGCGTCCAGTTGGTCACATTACCAAAATTGGTCTTACTGATGTCCATACAGCGCATGATAAATACCAGTTGTATCTTGCCTCAGTTGTGGTCGATGGTGGTCCGAATAAAATAGCTGGGCGTAGCGGTTCAACGATTTTGACGGATGAGGATTATAGTTTACAAGTTCAGGTTGCTTACAAGCAGCGTGAAGAAGCTTAAATAAAAAAGCTAGTTCGGTTATTGAGCTTGAACTAGCTTTTTTATTGATTAATCCTACTTTTCTCTAAATTCTCCATCGACTATGTTATCATTACTACTTTTACTGTTATATTCTGGCATGATTAATGCTGCTAATAAGTAGAAAACGCCAAGTGGGAAGAACCCTGTAAAAACGAAAATCAGCAGACCAATTACCCGTACAAGGGTCTCATCAAGACCAAAGTAATCGGCAATTCCGCCGAATACACCGAGGAATACTTTATTTTTTGATTTTGTTAAATGTTTCTTCGCTTTTGCCATTATAAGAACCTCCTTTTGGATATCTCTTGCTAATACTTATATACCTTAATTGTAAGCAAATACTTATAACGTCGCAAGTAGTGAATAGTCGGTATAACTGGATAAAGATGAGATAATCTTGACCGCATCATTATAAGAGAATAATATAGTATTTCGTCTAGAAAAAATACAATTCAAATCATTTCTTAAGACAAAATCGTTGATTAGTCCTATTTGGAGATAGTTATCTTTAATTAGCCCTGTTGTAGTGATTTGCAACGGGATAGAATAGGCATGTTAAATTTGTATTGTTAGGGAGGGAAAAGTTGTGCGTGTTACAAGAACTATTCGTGATTTTGAAAATGCATTATTGACATTATTAGAAAAAAATTCGTTTGAACATTTGACGGTTGATCAAATTTGTAAAGAAGCATTGTTGCATCGAAGTAGTTTCTATCGCTATTTTAGTGATAAATATGATCTTTTAGAGCAGACGCTAAATGCTCAAATTAATAAGTTGACGGATAATACGGATTCCGAAGATGACATTATTAAGCAATTAATATCATATATTGAACAGCATAAGGAAGTTATTCGTCACTTAGCACCTAATAGTGCGCGTAGCTCTTTATACACAGAAATTCTTACTATTTTAAGTCAAATTCTACTTGAACGTCGAAATATTAAGACGAACGATCCAATTGTGATTGCTCTGCAAAAATCAGATAATCCTGAAATGCTTGCTTACGTTTTAAGTGGTGCGATTATCGGAACTTTCTATTGGTGGCAAGGAAATAATTACGATGTGCCAAAGGAAGATGTTATCAAATTTGCACGAGCTACAGCACGATTATTAATTAATTAGAATAAAATTATGAAAGGATAATTTTGAGGTGAAGTATTAAATGTGGAGCATGATAAAAGACGAATTTCGTCATATTTTGCATAACCGGTTATTACTTCTATCAGTAACGGTTATCTGCTTCATACCTTTCCTATATAGTATTTTCTTCTTAAAATCAGTATGGGACCCGTATGGAAGTACACAGAATTTACCGGTAGCGGTTGTCAATAAGGATGTCCCTGTTGAATATCAAGGCCGGAAAATGGATGTTGGAAAACAAACGGTTGATGAATTAAAGAAAAATCATCAATTAAAATGGGAATTTGTTTCCCCTAAAGAAGCAAAATATGGGATGAGTCATCGCAAATACTATGCGGTAGTTACAATTCCAAAGGATTTTTCAGAAAATGCTACAACTGTTTTACACAAGCATCCAAAACCAATGAAGTTAAAATATGAAACAAATGGATCATTGAACTACATTGGACAAGTTATTACCCAAATGGGCATGACTAAGCTAAACGAAAAGATTCGGGCATCTGTCACTAATGCTTATGCGACAGTAATGTTTAAGCAATTGCATGTTGTTGGTAAGGGGATGACTAAAGCCGCCGATGGTGCTAAGCAAATTGATACGGGGATGGTAACCCTCAGTGATGGGGTAAACCGGTACGTTGCTGGAGTGTCCCAAGTAAATAACGGGGTCCAAACGCTTCGAGTGAGTGTTGCCCCATTGGCAAGCGGTGCTCAACAATTAGCGACAGGTAGTCAAACTTTGGCTAATGGAATTGCTCAGTATACCGGGGGTGTTAATCTCTTGGGTAACGGTGTCGGTCAGTTGATGGCTAACTCTGGTGCCTTAAATTCAGGGGCAGGTCAACTAAGCAGTGGTTTAAACACTTTAATGGCCAATTCTGGTGCGTTAAATTCTGGTGCTAGTCAATTAAACAGTGGCCTTAACGAATTAATGGCTAACTCTGGCGCTTTAAGCACTGGTGCAGGTCAGTTAAGCAGTGGTTTAAATACACTTAAAGGAAACTCATCTAGCCTTCGTAATGGTTCTGGCCAATTAGCATCTGGTGCAAGCCAGTTAAATTCAACAGTTAATAGTCAACTCGGTAATCTTGACTTTAACGGTATTATGGGGGCAATGAACCAAGCGCAAAGCCTTCAACAAGGTTTGGGGCAATTGCAAACAGGTCTTGCTACCGCTAAGAATGCACTTGCTGGTGTCCAGGATAGCGCTGGAAAATTACAACAAGCCTCTGGTTCATTGTCTAACGTTGCTGGTGCAGGCGATCAGCTTAAAGGTGTTGCTACTAATGATGCAGAGATTGCTGGTTTAGCACAACAAATTCTTAAGGATGATAAAGCTAGTGACTCTACTAAGGCAGCGGCCCAACAAATTGCTGGTAAAGCAGGCAGCAACGTTGCAACGATTCAGGGCCTAAGTGGTACACTAGGCCAATTAAACAGTCTTCAGGGCAGTCTTAGCGGAATGCAGCAACAGCTTGGCCAGCTCTCACAAATGTCAACCGTATTAAACAATGCTGATGGTACAATTAAGCAAGCTAATACATTATTAGCAACATTAAATGGCTATAAAGGTACTCTGGCAGCTATGCCAGATGCTGTTAACCAGCTCAAAAATGCTACTAGTCAGATTTCATCGGGTGCAAGTACTCTAAATGCAGGTGTTAACCAATATACTAACGGGGTTGATAGTGCTGCTACTGGTGCTGGGACGCTTAATGCTGGTATTGGTGCTTATACAGCTGGAGTTGCCCAAGCCGGTGCGGGTGCTGGTCAATTAGCTAGTGGTATTGGTCAATATACAGCCGGAGTTGCCCAAGCCGGTGCAGGTGCTAACCAACTTGCCAATGGTATTGGTCAATACACAGCCGGTGTCGGCCAATTAGGTAACGGAATTAGCCAACTCAATGCTAATAGCGGAGCCTTGAATGCTGGTGCTGCGCAGTTAGCGGGCGCACTGGGACAATTAAATGGACAAGTTCCCGCATTAGTTACCGGTGTTAACCAATTGGCAGCCGGAACCCAACAACTTCAAGATAATTCCCCAGCACTTATTTCTGGGATTGCACGCTTGAATGCTGGTGCTTCTCAACTTGCAACTTCGCTTGAAGGTGGCGCTAAGAAAGTTAATGGTATTAAGACTTCGCCACGAACAGCTAAGATGTTTGCAGAACCAACCACGCTTAAACACACCGATTATAGTTATGTGCCAAACTATGGTCATGCCTTGGCTCCATACGTATTGTCAGTTGCCTTGTATGTTGGTGTCCTTGTCTTTAACTTTGTTTACCCAATTCGACGGGTGGCAGAATATGGCAAATCGCCAGCAGCATGGTGGGCAAGTAAGGTTGTTGTTGGATCAGTTGCCGTTACCGCCATGGCCGTTGCTGAAGATGCAATTATGATGGCGTGTGGATTAACCGTTATTCATCCTGCATCATTCTTCATCACAACGATCTGCTTCGGGTTAGCTTCAATGGGAATTGTTATGTTCTTATCGATGCTCTTTGATAACCCAGGACGATTTGTTGCAATGGTTCTCTTGATGCTTCAATTAGGGGGATCAGGTGGTACCTTCCCAATGCAAATCACGATGAAATTCTATAACGTTATTCACTGGTATTTACCAATGACATATTCAATTCTTGGATTGCGTGATTCAATTTCCGGTGGTTTAGGACAGCACTACACAATGTACTGCAATCTTGTCCTTATCGTCATCGCTGTAGTATTCTTCGTTCTTCTCTTATTCGGAATGATTTGGTTGCAGCGACACCACTACGCTGGGCGCTCGGAGTTAGATAATAACCAAGAACTACTTGGTCCTGAAGGTGACTATGATGGTATGCACCTCCAACAAGAACGACCAGACCAACAAAAAAATGGCGAACAATAAGTAAATAAGCTTGTGATAGCGATCATGCTATTACAGGCTTATTTTTTATTAATGTCTTTAGACCTAGTTGAGTGCGTGAGCGAAGCGAATGCACGAAACAAAAAACCACCTGCTATGCGGGTGGGCGATAAAAATTATATAAAAAAGGCCTCTTTTGCCTTAAGATGAAGGTGTTCAA
>NZ_QORN01000049.1:0-22567 GCF_014830205.1 Limosilactobacillus walteri | reverse complement strand
TCTCGGAGATGTGTGTAGGAGACAGGATCTAAAGACATTAATAAAAAAATCCTCTAGGGCTCAACCGTGAGCTGCTAGAGGATTTCTTATTAAGTTTATCAAAATTAGTTTTGCTTAATCTTCCCACTAATAACATCGCTATAAATCGGGGTTGGCAGACCAAAGCCACCACAAACAGGAATTAATTCCCCAGTAATGTTACGTGACTCATCACTTGCAAGGAACGCAACTGCATCTGCAATATCTTCAGGTTCAACAAAGCGGCCAAGCGGAACATTATTCAAGAATGTTTCCGTGAAGTCCTTAGATAACTTCTTAATCGCATCGGTATCAACCATTCCTGGCAAGACGGCATTACAACGGATCTGTTGCCGAGCATATTGAACGGCAATATTCCGTGTTAATGAATCAATAGCCGCCTTTGATGTTGTATAAGCTAACCGTGAAACATCTGGCGTTGTTCCTGCTACTGACGAAATATTAACGATGCTTCCACCAGTTTTCTGCTTCATCATTTGTTCAACAACATAACGTGCCCCATAGTAAACACTACCAATATTTTCCTTGATAATAGCAAAGAATTTTTCGGGATCACCAGTTGTCAATGTTAAGTCATGGACAATATCAGTTGTTCCAAAATTATTAACTAAGACATCAATTCGCCCAGCATCCTTAACTACTTCGTCAACCATTGGTTTATATGAGCTAAAATCAATTGCATTATAAACTACACGCCGATAGTGATCATTTTCCGCATGTAGCTTATTAGTCAGGTTAATATCCTTATCACTATCACGAACTGCCATGTAAACAGTCGCACCATCTTCAACAAACTTTTTAACAATTGCAAAACCGATACCACGGCTGCATGCTGTTACAATTGCAACTTTTCCTGTTAAATCGCTCATATCCATACCTTCCTTAATTAATAAATTTATAGTTGCCTATATTTTTATTATATTGAATTCGTTTTCAAAACTTAAGGATAATGCACTTAAAACTAAGGGCTGTGATATAAGATTCCTATATGAAAATACTACAACGGACATCATAAAGGGGCTCTAGTATTCGGAAAATCCGAACGCTAGGGCCCTCTTGACATTCTCTCAGTTATTTACGTTATTTGATAAAACGATTAAGAATAACCATTCCAATAATTAGTAACAAGATTGCTAAAGCATACAAGACAATTTCAACCGGTTCACCATGCGTTGCAATAAGTCCCCGTAGCAAAGCCGTGACCCCTAAGCTCATTAAAAAATTAACGGAAATATGACCATTGTGTTTAAGAGCTGAAATAATCATCGCTACAAATTCAAAGAATAAGAAGAAAATAATTACATCATCAAGGATCTTAAAATAAATGTTCGAAAGGTTCAAAGTAAATAGCTGCGTGCTAAGGTCGAACAATTCAATAAATAACACAACGCTCAAACAGATACCTAACAAGGCCATTGCAATTATCGTCAGGAACTGAAGAAAACGACTAAATTTAACAATAAATCGATTAACTTTTTCCATTCTGCTTCTCCACCAACCTACTTAAAACCAACTGCGAATCCAGTTAACAAACCGCGTCCACCATGATTGGGCTTCTTGTTTTACAGCTTGCCCATCTTTAGAATTCAAAAACTTCTTGGCCTTATTCATCATATCGCCTGAAGAATTTTTTACATTATTAATAGTGTCAGTCACATGAGAACTATAATCCTTACTAGAACTAATTGGTGCATTATTAAACTGAACCAAAGCATTAATAATTGGCTGCTCATAATTCTTAGTTTCATTGTAGATATTACGTGCTTCTAGCTTCTGATTTAACGTCGTTTGAATATCATTTTGTGTTGGCGTATTTCCCTGCTTCTTTTGCTGATTTATTTCTTTTGTCGTATCACCAACGGCAGCCATTAACTTACCAGGATACTTGCTATCGTCCTTATTAGCCTCGATAGCACCATTTGTTGCCGTCAGCATTTGATTAGCAGACTGCGTATTCTGCTCATTTAAGCTTACACCGTCTGCAGCAATTGCCTTGTACACTCCTGTCAACGCCGACTCACCCGACACCGCCCGGTTGGCACTTACAGTAATTGTCACGTCCGTTACCCCTGCCATTTGCGCAACCATGGCATACTGTTGAGCAGTTACTTTGGTAATATTATCTTCACCATTAAACTTTTTCACATTAACTTTAATTCCAGAACCCGGATCAGTGGGAACAATTGCAACTGAACTAACCATAGCAGCATTCGTTGTGGAGCCATTAGGGTTAATGTATTTTTGATAATCACTAGCAGTCGCTGTTAAGGTTGTAAAATTATCATCAACCGCCAGAACATTATCTAGCTCGCTTTTATCTGCTGCGCCCGCACCATATACAACATATGATTTATTTAATGTATGAGTCTGCGTGCTAGCCCCATTATTAGAACTACTAGCAGTCTCAGCAGCATAGACTATTGATTGACTTAGAGGAACCGCCAATAATGACGTCATAAGTGTTGAAGCAATTAATACTTTAGTTAATTTCTTTGAACGCACTTTTTTATCTCCTTTTAACGCGAAATAAACTATTTCAATAATAAAGAAACTGTCCTCAAAATACTAGCGAATCACTAATATCTTTAGAACAGTTTAATGATTAGGCGGGGGTATTTATGCCGACACTATCACGCGAATATAATTGGTCATCTTTAACTAATCGTAATACTAAATCAGCAATCGAACTTATTGTCACATATTGACCGCCGAACGGCTCACCTTTGTGGGTAATCTTATAGCCGACTGGTCCCCGCATAAACCAACCGGGGCGAATAATTGTATAGTTAAGATCTGAAGCTTCGATTGTATCAGCTGCTTCACGATAAGGACGAAGAATTGGATTATGCTCTAAATTACCACTTGCCCCGATTGAACTTGGAATTTCATTATAAATCCCCATCGAAGTAATAAAAATCAACCGCGAAACATGATTACGTTTCATTGCGGCAATAATCCGATCTGCGTACGCTCCTAATGATCCCCGCAACGCAACAAAAATTGCATTTTGACCGGTCATTGCTCGATCAAGGTCAGCAGCATTCATTACATCACCAGCAATTACCCTTTCTTGCGGACGAGGGTCAATTTGATTTGCTGAACGGGCAAATAGCGTCAAATGATAATTAGTCTTTTTTAAGAAGTTTTGTCGAACCGCGCTCCCAAGAGTCCCAGTTGCTCCAAGAATTAAAACATTTTTCATCGCTATTCCTCCAACTGTTTCTGCGTTTCTTCTAACCACTGAATTTGCCCTTGCGTACGTGAAATTGCCCGCGTCAAGATTAAATAGTGGCCATAATTATTTTGGATGGTCTTTTCATTAGCGAAAACTGTTTGCCGACGTTGCTCCAAATAATTGAGTTCTTTCTTTAATAGTATCAACTGGCGGGCAATTAGTTGAGGAATCCGCTCATCATGCTGATCTTTAATAAAAAATAATTTTAATGAAAACAGGTCTTCATGGATTGGCAAGTCCGTTACTAACTGATCTAACCACTTATTTAAGACTTCGTGTCCTTGTGCTGTTATTGTATAGTACCGCTCTTTAGCATTATTTTTACTTTTTGAATCATAAATCCACCCATCATTAAACATCCGCTTCAACTCTGGGTAGACCTGACTATGAGATGCTTTCCAAAAATCACCAATCTCTGTCGCAAACTCAGCAGTAATCTCGCGGCCAGTAATTTGAGGATGGTTATTAATAATTCCCAAAATAATAAAAGGAAGAATTCGTTTCTTTGGCATAGTTTAATCCTCCAAACGTTAATTCTTCCCTTATTATACTAATTATTTCTTGATCCGGTGGTAATTTTCATCGAAGTAACGCCCTGCACGGATATCATCAGTAAGCCCCTCATATGGTGCTTCAGAAATTACTTCTTCGTTATTTTGACCAGCATCACCCATATAAGTGATATGAGCAAACTCTGGAACTACTAATTTAGGATATGTATCATATTTTTCACGGGCTTCATGCATCCGATCGATATGTTCATTTTGAAAAGTTACCGTAATTTCGGGATGTTGTTTTACCCATGCAGGAAAGAAAATCGTCCCATTGAGTTTCTTCTCATTAGGAACAAAGTCAAGTGCTACATCTGTCCCCGTTGGTTCAGTCCAAGCAACTTTATAAATACCTTCTGTTAACATTACGATATTTGCTTCTTGGTCTTTTACCCACCGACCTGCTACCATTCCACCGTGAATACGGTAATCAACAGTATGATCGTTCTTAGCGTACCATTCATATTCCCAACCATTATCGTAGGTATAAATAAAATGGGTTCCTAAAAAATCATCAAGGGTCTTAAAATATTTTTCTGTCATTTTCTATCATCCTTTCAACATTTATATTTTATGTCGTTATCGACAGAAAGTCAAATAAATAAGAGGCTGAGAGAAAGCAAAATTTTTCTCAACCTCAAACTCAACTATTTTTCCCACAAAAACTTAATTAGCTCACGATTGACCTGGGCGTTATCGTGAAGTTTACTATGCTGGGCATTTTTACCATGAATTTCAATTTCTCGATATGACTTAGCCCGCTCACCCACTAAGTATTTTAATGATTTAGCAGAATTAACCGGCACGTCCTCATCAGAATGACTGCCATCGCCAACATCTCCGTAAATATTAAGAACCGCTGTATTTCGTGGAAAATCTTGTCTTAACCCTAATAATTCACGATAAGATGAGTCCATTTTATCCGGCTCACCTGTCTGAGGGTTTACAGTCGCATTAGCCGTATTACTTTGTCCAACAAGTCCATTATAATGACCAGCAATGGCAACTAAATGAGCTACTTGGGGTAACTTTTTATTATTCACATTATCATTAATGTAGTTGATTATTTCAAGATTACCCATTGAATGTCCGACAAGGTTAATTTTTTTATAATGATGTTGCTTTTCCAGGGCTAAGACGACATTTTTAACGTATTCGCCACCACGATGATATCCTTTCATATAATCATCTTGGTACGCACTTAATTTATTATCTTCTAAGTTTACCTCTACAATTGGATTCACCGAGTTTGCAGGGATTTGGCGGTTAAAAGTGACCTTTCCTTTTTTATCCACGTTAGCACGAACAATTGTCTTAGTTACGCCCGCATCACGGGCCGCGTTAGCCATCTTTTCTTCGGCATGGGAACTACTCCCCCATCCGTGAACAAAGATTGTTGGCGTTGATGATTGAACATAGTGGGTCACGGCATAGACACGTTGCTTAAAACCTACCATAACAGCAAAGGCAACCACTAGTCCTAATCCGAATTTAAAATACTTTTTCATTTATTTCTCCTTTGCAAAAACATCGGTAAAGAACCTCTATGATACTTGGCTAGATGAAAGTAATAAGCTGCAGCCCGATCAACTAGTCAAAATTTAGTGCATCAATCCATGCGTTGATTTGGTTAGCCCCATTCAATACCGCACCTTGATTAACCTTAGTATCATAATTATTTTCTTTAATTGCCCGTTCAACAAAGCTTTGCGACCGATCATAGTTCGTTCCACCAGAAGTAGCAAATAATCCTAAATTTTTACCATTTAGGTCCAAATGATCAATCACGGAACTAATCATCCGTGGCGGAATCGCCCACCAAATTGGGTGGCCAATCACAATATTATCGTAATTGCTAATATCAGGAAGATCATCTTTAATTTCAACCCGACTATTATGTTCATGCTGCTCAATTGATGTTCGACTGCTTGAATCATGCCAATCTAAATCAGCAGCAGTATATGGTTGGGCGGCATGAATCTCTGCAATATCAGCACCTAGCTTTTGGGCAATTTGTTCAGCAATCTTTTTAGTCGTATTTGTTGCCGAGTAGTACAATACAAGCGTCTTTGCCATTAGAAATCGCTCCTTTATTAATTACATATTATTCAACACTGTCAGTATACGACTTAAAGTTAACTTTAAGTCAATAATAAAAATGCAATTTCCTAAAAATTACGAACCGCGCTTTAATCTTCGGTTTCTGGAAAAGCTTTTGAAAATTGCATATCGGTTGAAACATATTTTTCCGTACCATCGGCAATTGCCCGATCATAATATTCACATTTAAAATCAAGCATTTTTAAGGTCTTTTTCATTTCATGCATCTGGTCTAATAACCGTTGACGGGTAGTATAAAAAAGCTCGCGCCGTTGAACAATCGACCGGTCACCTTGAGCAATCATTTTAGTATAAGCTTGAATTTCTTTTAACGTCAGCCCTGATTTCTTTAGACATTCTACAATACGGATTGTATCAATATCGCGTTGGGTAAATTTCCGAATCCCTTGTGGACTCTTTTCTAAATAAGGAAGGAAGTTAAGACTATCATAATAACGAATTGTCGAACTGGGCAGTCCCGTTATCTTGGAGACTTCCCCAATCGAATAAGTTTTTACAGCTGTGACCATAATTAATCTCCCCCAATATTAAATGTTTATTTAGGACTAAATTAAATTCTTTCGTCAGCATAGTGCGCAAAGTGAACAATTTTAACGTTAGCTTCCTGCAGTTTTTTCCAACTCTCAGTTAAAATTGGGTTGTCGTATAAACTTACCTGGTCATATGGGTATAAATCTCCTACAAAAGCTTCACCGCTATCTAAAACAATTGAAATTGAGCAATTGGTATGACCTGGGGTACTTAATATTTCCCCGTTTATACCACAATCTTTTAAAAACTTTCTACTTTGCGTAATTGAAAGATGTAAAACTTGGCTATCATCTATTGGTTTAAATTTACTATTAACTTGTCTTTTAAAGATATAATCAGACTGGTGAATATAGTTTACTTGAGAGTCTAATACTACTAACTTAACGCCATACTCTATTAAATTTTGCGCTATTCCCATGTGATCAGGATGATAGTGTGTTACAAATAGATAATCAATATTCTGTACTTTCAACTTATGCTCACCTAATAATCTAAAAAAATTAGGTAATAGTCCTGCCCAGTCAGTATCAATTAAGATATTTTTCTTTCTTCCTTGAATTAAATAACAGTTAGTGTTTCCGTATTTAAGCCTAATCGTTTTTTTATATTTAACCATTATCCTCTAATCACCTATCAAATTAGTAAATACATTTACTACTAATTTTAATACAGGATCACCAGATTATCTCTTTTTAGAGTCACAATTCATATGATTGCTTTTTATTTACTTTTTGCATTGATTTCTAATTATTATTAGCATTTTAAATTTGTTCCTTGTGCCGTTATAGTAAAGGTGACTTACAGTTAACTAGAAAGGATGATTGTGATGGTTAAAAAACAAACCGCCGGCCGGGACCAACTTGGGGATTTCGCCCCGAAATTTGCAGAATTAAATGATGATGTATTATTTGGCCAAGTTTGGGCACGAGAAAAAGAATTAAGCCCTCGTGATCGAAGTTTTCTTACCGTAACCGCATTAATTACTAAGGGCGCTTTTGAACAACTCCCTTATCATATGCAGACTGCGAAGAACAATGGTATTACTAAAGAAGAAATTGCAGAAATGATTACCCAGCTGGCCTTCTACGTCGGCTGGCCAAATGCCTGGTCAGCCTTTAATGTCGCAAAGAAAGTTTGGGACGACTAAGGGTATTAATTGACCCGTTTTCCTGATCCTTGGTGAATCAGTAAAGTCATAAGTAATACAAGACAATAATCTAAAGACCCCCTCATGTCCGTTTTAGAAACATGAGGGGGTCTTTATTCATATTAACTAATGATCATTTTCAACTTTTAATACCTTCTTGGAAGCAGCGTTAATGTTAACTTCTTTAACGGTCTTGCCGTCTTTAACCTTAACCTCCCATACCGGTTGATCTTTCTTTTCTTGTTCTAACTTCCACTCGATGCTGCTTCCCTTTTTAGCAGCTTTTTCCGCAATTTGACTGGCTTCGTCACGGCTGATTGTTTTATTAAGGTCAAGAGCATACTTTTTATCATTCTCATCAAGCTTTTCTGATTTTGATGAGATTACTTTGCCATCCTTAGCATTAACTTTGACCTTGTATTCATTTGTGTTATCAAAGCCCTTGATCTTGTATACATACTTGCCGTTGTCGCTTTCCAATTCCACTTCGTTAATTTGCTTATCTTTGTATTTTTGGTTAAATTGATCAATTGCTGCTTGTTGGTCAATTTTAATATCATTCTTATTAGCCAGTTTTTCGTGCTTAACCGCGGCTTCAATTCGATCGTAATCACCATGGGTAGCCATTACACCCACTGTTCCGCCAGCACCTAACAGAATTCCGCCACCGATACACGCTGTAATGAGTAATTTTTTCGTCATTTTAGGGAATTTTCGTTGCTTGTTGTTTGTTGTGTTTTGTTGGTTATTTTGTCTTTTATCCATTTTTTCAGTCATTTTATATCCTTCCCTTCATAATCTCCTGTTGATGATTTTATTTTACGAAATAACGCGCTTATAAAAACCAAAAACAGGTGAAAGTATAATGAAAAAATCTTCATTTTTGTTGCGGAAGGTAAACTGTGAAGATAGTTCCCACGGGATCATTGTCATGGATGGTTATTCGCCCATGATATTTTTCAACGATCATTTTCACAATTGCCAGGCCAATTCCTGAACCAGCAATTGTATTTGAATGTGACTCATCTTCCCGATAAAAGCGGTCAAAAACTTTAGTGCGATTTTCTTTGGCAATTCCCCGACCTTGATCAGCCACATTAAAAATTATTTGACCATTACCTGTCGTTAGCTGAATATTAATCGTGGAATTAACTGGTGAATATTTAGCCGCATTTTCTAGCAAGTTATGGACTAAGCTTTGAAAGTCTCCTGTCGTCATTCGATAAAATACTTTGGGCGGTAATTTAGTAATAAATTTACGTTGATATGCGCCTTGTAAGGATTTAACCTCAGAATCAACAATCTTTGATAAATCGACCTCCGTCATGGTCTTCGTGTGATGCCCCTCTAAAATAAGCAATTCATTTACTAATTGGCTCATCCGTTGCGTTTCTTGATCAATATACTTTAATGACTTAGCAATTAATTCCGGATGTTGTTTTCCATGACGGCGAATTAAGTTTACGTGCCCCAAGATTCCGGCAATTGGCGTCTTTAATTCATGAGAGGCATTTGCAATAAATTCTTTTTCCTGTTGCATTACTTGGTATTGCCGTTCTAATAGTTGATTAAAGGATTGTGCAACCTTCTTCACTTCTAGCGGTTGTTGGGGAATCGTTAACTTCTGTAATTGATTACTTTGCGGCGTGGTTGTATCGACTTCATCACTCAAATTAGTCAACGGTTTTGTCCACCGATGCGCCAATCGATGAATTGCTGGGATTGAAAATATGATTACGCCAAGACTAATTAGCATTGTAACTATCAAGAGCCAACCTGCTAATTTTATTAAGTCATCAACGTTAATGGCGATTTTTACCATTCGATTATGGTACAGTTTTTCTCGTCGAAGATAATAAACCCCATGTTGCGTTAATTGTAAATTCTTAATCGCAAAACTCCGATGATCTATTCTTTTAAAAATTTTATGTGCCTTAGGAGAAGTAAATTTTTCCTGTCCATCAAGCACTTCAATTGCATCATCATCTTGGCGTGCAACATATGCATTTAAAAAAGTTTCACGATTTTTATTTTCCGGCCAGTCTTCCTCGATTGTTTCAATTACTTCTTCCGCCTGATCATCAGCATAACGATAAATTAAATCACTGGCTGTAATAACAAAAAGCAGGTTAATAACCACTAAAATTGTCGCAAATAACCCTAAAAAAAGCTTCGTTAACTGCCGTGTTGCGGTTACTGGCTGAATTTTCTTCATGCTTTGGCACCTAATACATAGCCGACTCCCCGAATTGTTTTGATTAAGTTACGGTGCTTGCCTAATTTATTTCGCAAAGCCCGAATATAAACATCAACGGTATTCGTCTGACCATCAAAATCATAACCCCAGATTTCATTAAGTAACTCATCACGTGTATGCACTATCCCCGGTGCTTTAATCAAAATAGCCATTAGGGCAAATTCTTTGGGTGTCAAATGAATCTGACTGCCATCCATTAAAAATTGATGTTTCAATAAGTCTATTTCAAACGGTCCAAAGGTATAAGTGTGTTTTTCACCCTTTTCTTGTTTCAACCGTCGTAAGGCCACACGGATTCTAGCTAACAGTTCCTCAATTTCAAACGGCTTGGTAATATAATCATCTAAGCCTTGGTCAAGGGCCATGCTGATATCAGAGGTTTGACTGCGCGCTGTAATCATAATAATTGGGATATTACTTGTTTGCCTAATCCGTCGCAGAACTGTTAACCCATCATATATCGGTAACATCCAATCTAATAAAATCAACGTTATTTTTCTGTCCTTGAAAATTTCTAATGCTTCTCGGCCATCTTTAGCCCACACAACTTCATAACCTTCAAGTTCCAACTCAGTTATCATAAAACTAGCTAAACTTTCTTCATCTTCCACCAACATAATTACAGCTTTTTCCATCCCTACCGCCTCCTTCAACGACTGATTATCATCTTATACTACTATTTTAATCGTTTTGTAAAAAAAGCGGTAATTGAAGGTAAACAAAAAAAGTTTCATATGAAACTTTTTTTATAGTATTATTCGTTAATAAATTATTACTCCATATAGTTATGGAGGATATCATCTGAAGTAGCTTTTAATTTCAAATAATCAATGTTATTAGAAAACAGCATAATCATCCGCTTAGTCTTATAGTCAGCCACAAAGCAACTGTTATATCCGGGAATACTGCCGTTAGCACGGATAATGTCACCATCAAAGTATACCCCGCCAAAGTAGGCTACCTCTTGATCCTTTGCCTGTTGGTAAAATGAACCTATTATTTTAGGATCTTTTAAGACACCATTATACATAAACTTCCAATAATCATTGGGGGATACAAATAAGTTTCCTGCCCCAAAATCAGACGATGTGGTAACTGTTACCCGATGCCAATCAGCTGTAGGATCCATTGTCTGTGGAACCTCACGTTGGGAAACTTCAGAAAAGTCTTTGATTTGTCGCAGATGAAGCGGCTTAGCAAAATTCTTTTGAATATAAGTATTATAACTAGAATGCGTTTGTTTTCTAATAATAGCTGCCAACAACTCATAATCGACATCCTGGTAATCCCAAGTGTGGGTATGATCATTCTTCAAATGCTTTAACATATAAGCAATTTGCTGTTTCTCTCCTCGAAGCGGTGAAAATGGTCGATCATTATTAACTAACCCACTTGTATGATTCATCAATTCACGAATCGTTATATCTTCATGACCAGCGACTTGCGGATAGTACTTATACAGCGGAGTATCCCAATCTAACTGCTTCTTTTGTTTTAATTGATAGATTGCAGTCCCTGTCATAATTTTTTGCAAGGAGGCAACCGGAAATAATTGATTAGGTTTTACTATTTGTCTTTTATCAGAAGTTTCATTGTTTTCGATGGTAATTGGCTGACCTGCTTTACCATTAACCAGCATGACACCATTAATATGATGCTCTTTTAAGTAATCTCGAAGCTGCTCTTGCGTTGCCTTATTTACAGTTTCATCAGCCTTGACTCTCGGTTGTGTTGCCATCAAAAATAATACAAAAGAACAGAGTATCAAAAACAAGTTAGCTTTTTTCATCATTATAAGTAATCCCCTTCACTTAACACGCAAGCAATATTTTTAAGACAAGCTTTTATAAATGCTGTTTATTCATCCTCTATCTAATTATATAAAATATTTTTATTTTTCTCTCCCATGAAACGAACACAATCACCTAAAATGCTATAAAGTAAACCGTCAAAAAATCAACTTTTCTTGTCAAAACCCTTTAATTTTATTCTGTTTATGTTAAAATGCTAACGTTAATAAATAAAAACCGTTAAAATAGTTCGTAAATAACGAACATTAACTAAGGGAGAACCAGAATGAATAACGACATCGAAAAAGTTTTATACACTCAAGATCAGGTTGACCACCGTTTAGATGAAATGGCAACTACTCTCACTAATAAGTATCAAGATGAATTTCCTATTCTTGTTTCAGTTATGACTGGCGCGATGGTCTTTACGACAGATATCATGAGACGATTGAATTTTAAGCTCAACGTTGATTACGTCGATGTTTCAAGTTACGAAGACGGCTCTGAATCAACTGGTAAAGTTAAGCTAGTTCAAGATTTGACCCACGACATTACAGGCCGTCCGGTTATCATCATGGAAGACATTATTGATACCGGACACACCTTAAAATATCTTGCCGACCTTCTTGCTAATCGTGGTGCCAAAAGTATTGAAATCTGCTCCTTCTTAGATAAACCTGACCGCCGTGAAGCTGATGTCGAAGCTGATTATGTTGGTTTTAAGGTTCCCAATGAATTTATCGTTGGTTATGGCTTAGACTACAATGGCTTATACCGAAACCTCCCCTTTGTCGGCGTCCTTAAACGGGCTGTTTACGAAAACTAGCTTAACAATTTAACGCCCCCTGTAAGCTTACATGAACTTTCAGAGGGCGTTTATTTATATTATTATTTCTTTCTACACTATTTATTGTTAATCCTCATTTGATAGAAAAATAAGATTAACAATCCTATTACTATACATGCCAATGCACCGGGCCATAAATCTATACGAATGATCAAAATAAGCATAGCATATAAGATTATTGCTATTCCTTCTAAAAAGACATATTTCTTATTTAAACAACTAATGAATGACATTATTCCAAAAAGAAACATGAGAGAAAACATACCTAGATTATTATACTTATAATACTCAACACTAATAAATAAAAATATTATTGTTTCAGTAATATCAAGCTTTTTTTGGAATTTCACAAAAGTCACCAACGGTACGCCGCATATCCGCCGATTCCGGCACCAGTAATAAATACTAATTGTTTATTTGTTAATTGCTGCATCCTATTTTCTCCGAAAATACATAACTTATAATTTCTAGCAACATTAGAATATCCTCTATCTGCATATTTTATCTCTAAGATAAAATATAAATATAATTAAACCAATTAAAATCAATATTACAGATAACCATAGGTCTTTATACACAATAAAAAGTAATAATCCAAAGACTATAAACAATACTGTCTGTAAATATAAAAATTTCCTACCTAGATTACTAATTAGTAAGGACACTCCACAAAAGATCCCCGATAAAATCATTCCAAAATTACGATCAAATATCAGATAAATCAAAGCAATCGTAAAAAAGAATAATGAATCTAATAAACCTTTCTTTATAATAAACTCCTCCAATATTAATGACGATATCCAATATATCCGCCAACTCCAGCCCAAGCAATAGCACCATAATGTGCACCAACAAATCCACAAGCTGGTCCACAAATAGCTGTACCGAGCCCTGCTCCAGCAGCTGTTGCACGTCCTACGCCTATAACATTCTGTGCCCATGTGTTCTTGCCACCCAAAATTTGTTTTAACTGAAAGTTATCAAGTTTATTCATAAAAATAATCTCCTTATAAATTTTTCAATTTAATCATACGATTATTCCATGAAATTTTAGAATAAGTTCCAATTTTGACAGTTATTATTCATATTTAAGTTGCTTCTCCAGATATGTTGAAATAATGATTAAATTTGTATTAGTGATTTAACTGAACTTAAATATGATATAATAGAAAATTCTTCTTTTTTATACACTCATTTTCATGATAAAACAATCGGACTCATTTTTTTGCAGAATTTGAACGCCAAACAACCATTTTTGATGATTTATGATTTTATCGATATATCCTGTTACAATAAACCACTGATAAAACAGATAGGAGAGGTTTATTCATGAAAAAACTATCAACTCAACAACTATCTTCGATTAAAGGTGGTTACGGTTATGCACTCACATTTAAATCTGTAAATAATAATACATATACTTACACCAATAAAATCATAAGCAGCTTACGACATATTTTCCATTAATTAATTTTAAGTATGAATATTTTGATTCAAATTATATCAGTAATCCAAGCTCTTGCTTTCGAACTTTTAATATTCTTATATCTGATAAAAATCAAAGTTACTAAGCGAGATACATTTCGTTTGACTATCATTTTCACTATCTTATTTCTTATGATTGGCCTAGGTTATATAGGTGCGTATCTGTCAACGATATTAGAGGGTGGCTTCTTATATTTCTATTTTAAAAATAGAACCCCTAAGCCTAAATTAATTGGTGCTATCCTATTAACTTTAGCCACATCAATTTTAACTGATTTCTCAACATTTACTATTGATAAAGTACTCTCACTACCAACTAGTTATATTCTATTTATTGATCCAATCTTTTACTTATTTATCTTTATTCTTTTCTACCATTACCATCCCTTAGACAAAATTGAAGACAAAAATGCAACTATTAATTTATGGATCTTATTTTATCTTTTTATTACTTTAAATATCGCGGGATTTATTATTTTTACAACTCCACGGGTAACACCAGCCTTCATTGTTATCTTTTGCTTACTAGTTCTTCAATGTAGTTTTACGGTCTTTATATACCGAATTAGCAGACAAATTCAGCAAAAGAAACTCCAGCTTCAAGAAAAGAAAGACTTATTATTTCTCATTCAAAATCTAGAAGAAAATCAATCGAAGTTAAGACGATTTAAACATGATTATCAAAACTTACTAAATAGTCTCAAACTAAGTGCCATCCATGGTGATAATCAAGCCTTACTTGATAAATTAGAAAATTATTCCCGAGATAACCTTGGTAAAGATTCTCTTTGGCAATTCCAAGATACTAAAAACATTAAAGATGATGTCTTGCGGAGTATCTTTATTAGTAAATTAAATTCAATTTACCAAAAAGATGTTAAATATCATTTTGAATGTTTAACAAAAATTAATGATCTCCCAAATATCGATTTATTTGATTTAATTCGAATAATTGGGATCGCTTATGATAATGCTCTTGAAGAATGTGAGGCTTTAAAAAAGTTAGGAACATGTACTGTAGAAATCAATTCAATGCTGTATCAAAGTGCCCCTAACAAGTTAGAATTTGAAATTAAGAATACTTGTCGAAAGCAGCTTAGCACCAATAAGCTTCATCAAGAAGGAATTACAAATAAGACTAACCATGAGGGACTTGGATTAGCAACAGCTCAAAAAATAGCTAACAAATACCACAACGTATATATTGCTTACTCCTCCGATAATGGTTACTTTACATTTACAATTTCAATTGAATAGAAAGGAATACTTATGGACTACCATCTACTCGTTTGCGATGATGACCAGCTACAAGCTAAAAATATTGCCACATTATTAAAAATGTCGTCAATTATTCTGGAAGAAGACGATATACACCCTAACGTGGATCTAATTGCCACTGATGCAGCTAGTATTTTAGATTATCTAGAATCTAATCCAGACTTAACTAATATCGTTGCGTTCTTAGATATTCAATTAGACGAAAACAAACAATCTCAAGCAGGTTTAGCATTAGCTCAGCAAATTCAAAAAAAGCATCGTAACGCCCAAATTATCTTTATTACCACCCATGAAGAACTTGCTTTTCTTACCTTTCAAAGACGAATTAATCCATTAGATTATATTGTCAAGACAACTGACCAACGAAAATTGCAACGGCGATTAACAGAAACATTAGAGTTAGCAATTAGGCACCTTAACCAGTTTGAGTATATTCAAACACACACATTTAAATATAAAATTGGTACGAGAATTATAAACGTAAATTTCAATAATATTCTTTACATTACTACTACTAAGTTTCCACATAAGCTAAAAATAGTAACTATTAATGGGCAAGGAGAATTTTCCGGCAATATAAAAGATGTTGAACAGAATTATTCATTCTTTTTTAAGGCATCACAATCAGCTCTGATCAATCCGCAAAACATCGAATCAATCAATACAAAAAGCCGAATCGTAACGTTTATCAATGGCGATAAAATCAAATTTTCTCGGAGTCGAACAAAAGAACTAAATAAAATCTATAAGGAGAAATTATAGATTAGTGGGGTATTTTTATGTATAACGCATTTAATAAATACTATGTAAGTCAAGTTGACGAAGCAGATTGTGGAGTAGCCGCACTATCCATGATTCTTCGTAAATTTGGCTCTAAAGTTTCACTTGCAACTTTAAGAAAAGCTACTAAAACAACTACTGAAGGTACAACTGCTTTAGGTATTGTCGAAGCCGCTAAAAAGTATAAGCTTAACGTTGCTGCTTATCAAGCAGATATAAATCTTTTTAGCTCTAACGAAGCTTCTTACCCTTTTATTGCACATCTCATTAAAAAGGATACCGGCTTATTACATTACTGTGTAGTCGTTAAAAACGCAAAAAATCATCTTATTATTGCAGATCCAAATCCAAACATAAAAGTTCAAAAAGTATCTAAAGAAGCTTTCTTTCAAGAATAGACCGGAATTGCAATTTTCGTTAATCCTGCTAATGATTATAAAGTTATTCAAGAACAATTACCTACACTAAAGAGGTTAATCATTCCTGTCATAGAGCAGAAGAAGTTATTAATAGGCATTGTTACATCAGCATTTTTAGTAACATTTATCAATATAATAAGCTCATACTTTTTCCAAGGCTTAATTGATAGATTGATCCCTTATAAATTACTAACACCTTTAAACATAATTTGTATTGGACTACTAATAGCATATGTAGCAAATTCATTATTTAACTTTACAAGAGACTATCTATTAGCAACTCTAGGTCAAAGACTATCGAAAACTATTCTTCTAGATTACATTAAGCATGTTCTTAAACTCCCCATGGAATTCTTTTCAACCAGAAAAACAGGAGATATAGTTTCAAGGTTTACTGATGCTAATAAAGTAATTGATGCTCTCGTTAATTCTATAATATCTATTTTTCTAGACACAACTATGCTATGCATTATTGGTATTACTCTGGCAATCCAAAATTTAAAACTATTTATACTAACTTTAATTACAATTCCCGTATACCTTGTCATAATAGGTTCTTTTACCCACTCATTCAAAGTTCTAAACCAAAAAGAAATGGAAAGTAATGCTACTGTAAGTGCATCGATTATAGAGGATATTCGTGGAATCGAAACTATTAAATCATTAAATGGTGAAAAAAGCTGTTTAACTAAAATTGAAAATGAATTTAATGATTTTTTACATAAATCATTAGCACATACTAAATTAAATAGTATTCAGCAGAGTCTTAAAGGTCTTACTCAATTAGCATTTAACCTCATAATTCTTTGGTTTGGTGCAATTCAAGTTATTAATAATCAATTTACAATAGGACAATTGATGACATATAACGCACTTCTTGTATATTTTATTACACCACTCCAAAATATTATTAACTTACAACCTAAAATTCAGAGTGCACAAGTTGCAAATAATCGTTTAAATGAAGTTTACATGGTACAAGACGAATTCGGAAATAAACAATTATCTCAACAAATAACTAATGGTGATATTGAGCTTAAAAATGTTAATTATAGTTATGAGTATAGTCATCCTATTCTAAAAAATATTAATTGGAAGATTACTCCTGGTACGAAAATGACAATTGTTGGTATGAGTGGTTCAGGAAAGTCTACATTAATGAAGCTCTTGGTAAATTATTTCAACCCTACAACTGGCAACATTCTTATCAATGGTTTAAATATATTAGATGTAGACAAAGCAACCTTACGCTCTTTTATTAACTATATTCCTCAAAGCCCTTATACATTTTCTGGAACAATTAAAGAAAATTTACTTTTGGGAAGTAGAGCAAATATTACTGATGTAGATATTACTAAAGCTTGTAAAATTGCGATGATTCATGATGATATTATGCATCTATCATTAGGATATGATAGTAAACTAGATGAAAATGCTACTATACTTTCTGGTGGACAAAAACAACGTCTTACAATTGCACGCGCATTATTATCTCCAGCTAAAGTCATTATTCTCGATGAATCGACAAGTGGCTTAGATATCATAACAGAGGAAAAACTTGTTAAAAATCTTATAAATCTAACTTCAAAGACTATTATCTTTATCGCTCACCGTCTCTCAATTGCGAAGATTACAAATAATATTACTGTAATTGACAACGGAGCAATCGTAGAGCAAGGAAGTCACAACCAGTTACTCAAAGAGCATGGCTTGTATTTCAATCTACTTCAGAAGTATTAATACAAACTATTACTAATCCCAATTTATCAATTAATAAATTCTATATTTACTGTAAAAGGAGCAATATTATGATCAATTTTATCTATCAATTAGTTACTAGACCTTCTATAAAGCATCTTACAACTATTTGGCTAGTACCAATTATCTCTGTTAGTGGAACTTGGTTATTAAAATACTTCCAACATTAAAGTATTATCCTTTATTCCCCGTTTGATTATTATGAAGAATAATTTAGGTATCAGGAATACAAAAGCCTTCTGTATACTTACGATGCTAAGTGCTTTTAATTATGTATATAAAAAACGCCTGTCGCAAAGACAGACGCTAGTTTATTCTGCTGAAATGAATGGATTAACCAAACATTTTCTTTAAAAACTTAATCAGTTTTTTCAGCTGCTTTTTTGAAAGAGGCAGCAATACAAAGAGAAAAATGCTGTGTGCAAGTTGGATCAGTTGGTTACTTATCCGAGCAGGCGGGGCATCTGAAAAGGCGCTCTTTTTTATGCTCAAATTTTCGATAGTTCTTTTACTCCTCTTTTGATACTATTAGATAAACTACGTAAGCGGAGTAACTTCATGAGATTAGATAACAATAATGGGTTAAACGTTCCTTTTTTGTTCAGCATAGAATATTTTATTTATTAACGGTGTAGTTGTTTTTGATAAGGGTAGAAAGCGAGTTTTAATATGTTTAAGTACGTTTCAGATAAGGACAAAATAAAAGACTGGCCACTATGGAAGAAAATATTATATTTCATTCTAGTGGTTTTACCCCTACCAATTAAATAAAATAATAGGGTCTATTTCTATTCATTTTGCACACTATGCAGATGAACCCATAATAAGTAATAAATAAATGAAGCCTACTTTTGATATGCTGAAAGCATTATAGCCAAAATTAAAAGTTGAGGTGACCTTTATGTTTTTATTAAAGCTACATGATTTAATTAAGCATAATCATGAAAACGGCTTGTATTCCAAAGATTACAACTATTATAAAGCTAAAAATTACAGTCATAAGTCTGATGATTTTAACAGTCTATCGGATTTTGATAAAGGAAAGTTTCAAGCCCAGAATGATTATCAAAGTAGAAAGGCGTTTAAGCACTATCCTAAATTATTATTTGAATTTTTAAATTTTATTTTTATACATAAGATGCAGGAAATCGTAGATTTTATAAATGGATATAACTATGAAATGAGAAGACTGCAAAAAATAGATAAAAATTAGATTAGCTAATTATTTATCCAAACTAGTAGCGGGGTGTCTGCAAGGTCACTATTCACTTCTGCGATGTCAAAAAGGAGTTAAACAATGACTAAACCTCATAAAGATTCCCAATATAATATAAACTCAATTAAAAATGACCTTTGTGGATATACCTTTGCATTATTTATTATGCTAGGCGGGATTGTTTCTGGGGATAGCATTCCTTGGGAATGGCTAAAAGAAGTAATTCACTTTTGCTTCATAGTAACTTTATTTGAGGAAATGTGTTCACTGTATAGGTATATCAAACTTAAGAAACAGTTATCTCATTGAACTCTATAGGGTCCATTCTATTAAATAGCCCCTAAAGAATATTGTTAAACTAAGAGACTTATGTCACAGCTCCTTTTAATTTTCTCTATACCCACGCTCCCCTCCTTTATTACTTTACATTCCATAGCATTAAAACATCCCCAATTTAAACTTGATTAACCGTGAAGATACTAACCCAAAGCGAATATTAAATATCTCCATTCACGCTTTAATCTTGGCTTTAAATTACTGAAAGCGCTATAGTAAAGTTAGTACAGAATTATCTGTAGTGTGGGGAGGTGTCATTTTGCAAGAGCTTGACTGGTGTTTGCGAATGCTTTTAGCTGCCTTTTGTGGTGGAATTATCGGATTTGAACGGAAAAGTAAGGCTAAGAACGCGGGAATTAGGACTCATTCGCTAATTGCTCTTGGAGCTGCCCTCGTAATGATTGTTTCTAAATACGGCTTCTTTGATCTACTCAGAATCACCCATAGTAACTGGGCTGTTGACCCCTCCCGTATTGCCGCCCAAGTTGTTAGCGGGATCGGTTTTCTAGGGGCAGGGACGATTATTAACCGCCATGATCAGATTATTGATGGTTTAACAACTGCCGCTGGAATTTGGGTGACTGGTGCCATTGGTCTTGCTTACGGAAGCGGCCTATATAGTATTGGGATTATTGGCACTGCCTGTGTTTTGTTAGCTGAAGTTTTAGGTAAATATATTGATCAATTCGCTCTTCACCAAGGAAAAGGCTTTTCCTGTTTTGTCCTCCTAGACGGAAATACTGACCAACTTCACGATATTATCGAACAATTAAATCATCGCTATTTTAAGACCCCATTAAGATACACCATTTACAGTTATGAAAACGGAAAAGTTACCTGCCGTATTTTTGGCGAACTACGATCCAAAATCCGAGCAGAAGATATTTTCGATTACCTCATTAGAATGGATAATATAAAAAATGTCGAATTAGAATAGCAAAAAGAAATCAGGTAGCATCACATTGCCACCTGATTTTTTGTTACCTTATTTTAGCTAAAGAACCGCGAACCCTGCCTGTTTCAAAACCAATATCATAAATCCATTAAAGTACGACAACATGCTTCCCGCTAAACTTACCTGACTCTAGGTTAGCTTGAGCTTCACCAACTTCCGTTAAGCCATGGTACACCTTCGCAATCGGCACAGTTAACTTATGCTCTTCAATCAGTTGGAGAATTTGGTTAAAGTATTTAGTTGGCAAATCCTTCGCTTCACCAGCATAACTAGTCAAGAAGATCCCCGTTGGAATCATAAATGGCGAGAAGTTATCCAGCGTCCACTTGCCACCGAGGGCACCAGTAAAGCAAGTGTAGCCCCCTTCTTTGACTAAGCTCATATCTTGGAAAAGGGTTGAAAAGCCAACTAGTTCAAGAACCTTATCAACTTTAGCTGGGGCAATCTTCTTAACTTCTTCAACGAAAGCCGAATTATCTAAGAGTGGATAATCGATTCCCAGATCTTTCATCGTGGCAAGCTTTTTTTCATTGCGGGTCGTTGCAATCACTTTTGCACCCAGATGATGTGCTAACACCGAAGCCATCAAGCCAACCGTGGAACTGCCGCCCCGCACCAAGAGGACGTCATCTTTTTTAATATGCAATCCTTGGCTAATAGAACCATAAGCTGTTTGGAGCATTTCTGGTAAAGCACCAATAATTGACCAGTCCAAGTTACTTTCAAAGGGGATTAAGTTCTTTTCCTTAATTAACATGTATTCAGCATAGGAACCGTCAATGGCGCGACCCATGCCACCCATCATTGTGGCAACCTTTTGGCCGACTTTGAAAGAAGAACCTGGATTTACCTTGTCAATCACGCCAACCCCCTCAATTCCCAGAATGCGGGGATACTTAAAGTCAGAGGATGATTCACCTTTACGACTTGTTACCTCGGATTCATTAACTCCAAAGGCCTTTACCTTGATGAGGGCATAGCCGGGCTTTAATTCAGGAATTTCAACAGTAGTCGGAACTAATTCACTAGCTTTACATGGTTGAGTGAGTTTGATTGCCTTCATTTTCATCATTTTAATAACCTCTTTTCATTCGATATTATGACTATAGTCTATGACGTAAGGTTACAGTCAAACATATTTATCAAAAAATATCGATTCACATTAGTTTAGGCTAGTAAAATGATTCGGTTTATAATTAGGAAAATAACCAAGGAGCGTTATGATGACGATTGAAGAAGAAACTTTTGAAAAACAACGACCAATTTTTAGCAAGCTAGTGGGCGCAGGCTTTGTTAAGCAGCAATCCACTTACCAACTCGAGCAAGACTTCATGAACGGACAATTTCACGCAATCATCAGAATTAATCATGATGCGAAAGTAAGTGGGTCTGTGATCGATAATAGTACTGGCGACGAATATATGCCATTACGGGCGATTCACTGTGGTCCTTTCGCCGCTCAAGTCAAGGCAGCATATATAGAATTATTAAAGAGCATCGCTAGCCAATGCTTTGTTGCCGAACCCTTTCACAGCAATCAAGCTAACCGCCTAGCTGACTGGATTAACCAACAGTTTCATGATCAGCCCGAGTTCGTATTTAAACGATTGCCGGACTATGCAGTTTTTCGGGAACCGCAGTCGCAAAAATGGTATGGCCTGGTAATGAATATTCCGCGGGCCCGACTAACTAATCAGCCCACCCCTAATTCTCGTGAGCGTGTGGATGTTATTGATTTTCGTTGCTCACCTCAAGAACGACCAGCATTACTAAAACAAAAAGGCATTCAGCCAGGTTATCACTTGGCACTATGTCCCGTCAA
>NZ_QORN01000048.1:0-1275 GCF_014830205.1 Limosilactobacillus walteri | reverse complement strand
TGCTACAGCGCAGTACACAAAGGGACTCTAGCATTCGGAAAATCCGAACACTAGAGTCCTCTTTGTGCTTGCGGGGGTTCCCTAAAGGCTAGCTTCGCGTCGAAAAACGAACTAGCAAGCTAGTTCTGTCTCACTCCCTAAACTTAAGATATTTACATACGAATTTCGTTTCGTGAATGTTTTCCCTCGACAACTGATACTACATCACTTAGGCTAATTTCAACCATATTACGGATAGAAGTTTGGGTTAAGAAAGCAATATGCGGAGTTATAAGAACATTTGGCATTGCTACTAATCGCTTATAATCACCAGGAACTTCATCAGGGGAAACTTTCTTTGAGAAGAAAGTAGTTTCATCCGCGAGCGTATCTAACCCAGCTCCAGCAATCTCATGCTTCTCCAATGCAATGATAAGGTCTGAAGTATTTACCAGACCGCCCCGTGCCATATTAATTAAGTAGGCATTATTTTTCATCATCTTAAACTGTGGAGCTGCGATCATATTTTCTGTACTAGGAAGCAGCGGTGTATGTAAAGTTAAAATGTCTGCATTCTTAACCACTGACTCAAAATCAGTATATTCAACATACGGTTCATCTTCGACATTATAGAACGGATCATAAGCTAATACGCGGGCACCTAAGGCCTTATAAATCCGAGCTGTAGCGCTACCAATATTACCTAATCCAACTATCCCCACAGTTAAATTATAGATTTCATCACTAATTAGGTCATCGCTCCAACGAAAGTCACCATGATCCATTCGTTCCCGAAACTCACCAATCCGCCGCAAGAGGTACATCGCTTGGGTAACGCCCATTTCTGCAATTGCTCGCGGAGAATAGACAGGAACGTTGGTTACAACAATCTTATTCGCCTTACAAGCATCAAGATCAATCATATCAACACCAACCGTCCGTGTTGATAATTGTTTAATCCCCATCGCTGCCAATTCTGCATATAGCTTGGCATTTCCAAGTTTTGTTGTTTGTTGAATAGATATGCCATCATAATTACGGGCAAGTTCAACAGTTTTATCATTTAATGGTTCAGTTACCATTTTAACTTCATGACCTGTTTTCTTCGCCCAAGCGGTAATATATGGCTTCTCCGCTTCCCGCACACTATATATAATTAATTTCATCAGTTTACTCATTCCTTTCGATGAAACTGTTTACATAATTAGCTTATCACTATTTTTCCAGATCAGCAGTAGATTAAGCTCAGATATAATGAACATTTAATTATTTGATGAATCATAACCACCCGTCAAA